>PMND01000160.1:0-1331 GCA_003161955.1 Ignavibacteriota bacterium
ATTTTCCGCCAGGTCCTGTCAGGAAATGACCGCCAGCGGGCGGAGCTGGAGAAGTACCTGGCGGACCTTTACGGGAGAGGGTTGCTGGTCTACGGGATGCATGCTGCGCCCACGGCACTCCTGACATGCCTGATATTCTCGTATAACGGTGAACACATGCATCTGGTGGATGGGGGAAACGGTGGGTATGCGCTCGCAGCCACAGGGCTGAAGGAGCGGATGAAGAACCTGCCCGCATCCGATGTCAGAGCGGGTTCAAGCCGTCCTTCGGGTCCCAACGTTCATCTTCCTCCTCCTTGAGATGCCGGGCGAGTTCGTCCTGGAGTTTGTGCTGTTCGATCAGGAACAACACATACGCGATGAAGAGGATGCAGGTGAGTGAGAGAAAGCCGATGCCTATTGCGGGTGTCATTACGACCTCTGGATCATTAGAACGTGAGCCTCTCCCCCCCGGGCGAGATTTATTGTTTCAACTCCTGTGCCAGCTTTTGATCTTTTTCCTGCCATAAAACCCAATAGTACGGGGCGAGCTGAACGCAGATTCTGCGGCGAGTGTCAGTTCCGGGAAAGTTCGCTCCCCCGGTTCCCGTTCCTGGTACCACATGCGGATTTCCGGCGCGTTACACACATGGGACTCAGGATCAATGAGGTGCCTTCCTACCGCGGCCAGAGCCAGCCGAACATCCCTGCAGTGAAGAGCGCGTAGATCAGACCGTCGAGTGTGTTCTTCAGGCTGGTCGACCAGGCCCGTTTGAACCAGATGGAATCCTGCCATCCTCCGATGGCATAGCAGCAAAATGCCGTCGCTCCCGCGAACCGGAAGACGGAAAGATACGAAGCCCCGGCCGGGAGGGCCCGGCTGGAGACGTAGGCGGCAAAGATGCTCGCCACGAGGCAATACAGGAACCACTGTATGAGGCTTGCAGTCATGGACGGCCTACCGCCTCCCCAGACAGTCAGGAGAGCTCCCGGTCCCCTCTTTACTTTTTCCTGGAACTCCGGAGTGTTCATGTCCTTCATGCTGTTCGGGCGCGGCAGTATGTATTCGCCTGCCGGTACGTTCCACTGGCGCAGCGCATTTGCGACGGCGTCTTCATCCGGGAGCTTGCGCAGGTCATTGGCATGGTAACGTAGCACCGTGTGAATCAGGGAGCTGAGGATGAACACGACCACGGCGGAGAGGAGTATGGGGAGCCACAGTGATACCATGGAGATCATGAAAACCTCCGGAGAATTTTGGAAACAGGTGATGAGAAAGAGTCCGGTGTGACGATGGGAGTCCCGGGAGGTCCTGCGTCCGCCGCAGGGACTTTGCGAATGTAAAAGATTTT
>PMND01000160.1:1431-10013 GCA_003161955.1 Ignavibacteriota bacterium
ACGGGCGAATTTCATCCATGATCCCTCTCGGTCCCCTTGAGATCCTGGTCGACCACGACTGCGGGGTCGATCTGCCGCTCCCCGACGACCTGAAAGCCCTGTACGGGCGACTGCAGTTTCCTCCTCCCGGAGCGGATCCGCACGTGATCGCCAACTTTGTGACGACACTCGACGGTGTCGTGTCTCTCGGGGTTGCCGGGAAGACCAACGGGGATGAAATCAGCGGGTCGAACCGGCACGACAGCATGGTCATGGCCCTCTTGCGAGCGGCCGCCGATGCTGTCATCGTTGGCGCAGGGACGCTGGGCCAATCGCCGCAGCATATATGGACTCCGGAATTTGTTTTTCCGTCGCTGGACGGTTCCTACAGGATGCTGCGGGCCCGGATGGGGAGGCAGAAACCGCCGCTCTGCGTTGTCGTCAGTGCGGGCGGCGTACTCGATCTGGACCTGCCGGTCTTCACGGCGGGGAAGGCTCCGGTGGCGATCATTACCACAGCGGTGGGCGAAAAGGAAATCAGGAAGCGAGACGTTTCTCCAGGAGTCCAGATCGGCCGGGCGGGCGCCGGAGAGACGCTCACAGTCCGTGAAATTCTTGACGCCCTTTTACGTCTGCTCCCCGGCGGGAGAATATTCCTCGTGGAGGGGGGACCCCACCTCATCGGCCAGTTCGTTGATCAGGGGGAGTTAGATGAGTTGTTTCTGACCCTTTCCCCCCGGCTTGCGGGGCGGGACGGTCATAGCGAACGGCTGGGTCTGATCGCCGGACGGGTCTTTCTGCCGGAGCGCGTGGTAACCGGCAGGTTGATTGGATTGAGGAAGAGCGGAAGCCACCTCTTTCTCCGGTACGCCTTTCGGCCACAGGAGGGATGAACAGCGATTACCTCCGCCGTCGCTTCACCGGTGGGGGGGGATACCGCATGACATGGGGAGTATCTCGATGGCTTTCAATCTGACGTCGATGGCCGGACTTGTCGTCATGATCGCGGCAATGATTGCCCTGATCTGGGGTCATTCTCTCTTCGGGGAGAGCCCGATCCCCATCGGGGCCCAGATTGTTGCTTTTTCGCTGATGGTGTGGGCCCGTATGACGTTCGGAGGAAGGAGTTTCCATGCGGCCGCAAGTCCCACGGAAGGCGGGGTCGTGACATCCGGGCCGTACAGGTATGTTCGTCATCCGATCTATGCCGCGGTGATTTACTTCACCTGGGCGGGCATACTCTCACATCTCTCGATCCTCAATCTGGTCCTGGGGATTTGCGCGATTGCAGGCGCCGGGTTGAGGATTGTCGCTGAGGAAAAACTCCTTGTCGATCGATATCCGGAGTACAAACGATACGCCAATCGGACAAAAAGGATTATCCCCTTCCTTTTCTAGCCCCCCATGGAGTCGGCGATGCTGTTTGCTGTAGCCGCACTTGAATGTGATCCCTTGAAACGCTACTTCCCTTCAACGAGAAGGTGCGTGAGGAATCGAACGCCGTTCGCGCATTCGAAGAGCCAGACTTCGACCCACTTGAGCGGGTTCCATGCATGGAGATACCATTGTCTCCATGCCCGCTGGACATACGATCTCGTATATGCGACAGCGAAAGGATTGTGCTTCTTACACCAGAGTTGCACGATGGAGGGAACCCTGATGTCCGGCATGTCATCGCCGAGCTTCCTGTAGAGCACAACAAGCTCGCGTGCCTTCAGGTCGCGCCAGTCGACGACATCATTTCTCGTCCTGACCATGAGCTCGTGGAGGGCATCCTCTGCCTTGCTTCTGGGGCGGCTCCGGAGCCAGACTTCTTCGAGCTGCAAAAAAAGCTTCATGATTCCCCACAATCGGTCGTAGATGGTCTTCGCCCGGTTCCACCAGAAGGGAAGAAATCCCTCGCGGGGGAGGCCGGAACGCCGGTCATCCCGATGTCGCACCGTCCAGAATCCGCAATTCATTGGATGCAGGCGTTCTATCCTGGATGCGTACAGGTACGCAGCGAAGAAAAAAAGCCTGTTCCAGTATGTCGACCAGTCGTGGCGCCACACTTTGAGAACGCTGACCATATGGTCGATCGCATAAAACTGGTCCCAGGCGTTCCGGTACGACGTCATCAGTTCGTCGGGCGTCATTCGTTCCGGTGCCACAGCAACGTGCGCCGAATCGTATGTATTGAAATCTGATTCCATCCAGCGGCGCTCCTGCCACCATCGCTGGTGATCCTTCGAGCCGGGCAGCGGTGCAAGGATATAGAATGAGGCGGAATCGAATCCGATGCGCCGGAGCTCGGCGATGTCCCGCGCGATAGTTGCCGGTGTATCGAACGGGAGCCCGAGTATGTATCCGGCGTGACAGGCGATGCCCAGCGAATGCAGATGTGCGGCGAGGTCCCCGTATTCCGTGACCTGATTCTGAAACTTCCCCTGAGAGCGGAGATTATCGCGGTTCACGCTCTCTACCCCGAAGAACACCTGATTGCATCCTGCCCGTGCGGCAACCCTGAAGAAGTCCCCCGGCGGAATCTTGCGCGCCGCGAGGTCGCTTTGCATCATGAACGTAAACGGGATGTGTTCCTCTTCGCGCAATTCAATGAGCCCCGCGAAAAGTTCACGCCAACGCGGGTTTCGGGCAATATTGTCGTCGGTGAAAAAACTGTGAATGACCCCCGCCTCATGGTAGTTGCGCCGGACAAAATCGACGACCTGTCCGGGTTCCCTGCAACGCATCGTTCGACCCTGAACGTTGATGATGGTGCAGAAGTCGCAGGTGAAGACGCATCCACGGCCGGTATCGATGGTGCTGTACGGCGACGCAAACCCCTCCAGGTCGTTCCTTGTCAGGCGGGGTGTGGGGATGTTTGAGAGGTCGGGAGTCGGGGTCAGGAAATTGTAGAGCGGCTCCGCTCTTTCCCTGAGGACATCTTCGACAATAGCGGGCAACCGTTCACCTTCCACCTCGCCGGCAACAAGTATCATTCCCCTGCACATTGCGTCTCTGAGGTCAGCGGTAAGACCCACCATCGCGAGCATGCCGCTGACGTGAAACCCGCCGATCATGACCGGGATATGCTGCGGCAGGAACCACGAGGCGATGTCCTGCGCCCGGGGGAATTGGTTGGATTGGACGCCGACGAGCATCACAATCGTCTTCACGCCGGGCTCTCTTGAGCGCCTCATGATCTCCTTTGCCGGAACCCGTTGGATTGCCTCGTCGACCAGCCGGACGGTCATCGGCAGACCTGCAAAGAATGGATAGCTCCGAAGGTCGCGCGCCAGAGTTCCCATCTGTGTCAGGGTATTGCTACGTATGACGCCGACCCGCATCTGGATCGGATATCCGTCATCGGTGTAGTTCGTCGGGCGGATAAGTGTTATGTCCAGCTCGCGAACACCGCACGCAAGGGCGGTGTCAGGGGAGTGTGTTTTTTCTGAAGCGGGAACCTGGTGCATGACCGTTTTCTCCTTTGCGGCTCTTGAACATGATCTGCATAATGCAGAGTACGAAACAGTAATGCAAACAGGAATAGCTCGAAAGGTTGAAATGGAGGACTCGCCCCGCCTGAGATCCAATCCGAATCCATCCGTTCCCCCCTTCGAAGCCCCGTCGCATCATTCCTTGAATCCACCGGAATACATAAACGATCCGAATTCCACGGAGTGAGGTCATTATGACGCCCCCCGGGGGGATCGTGTCCTGCCAGGGGGTTAGCTCCTTTTTCATCCTATTGACCTATTCCCGATCAGGGTTGCCATGTGTATCATTCGGAGGATTAAGGGATCTCCCGGGCTGGAGTGACTTTGGGAAGTCCATACCCGGATATGCGCGGCAATAATCACCCGATTCCTGGAAGGGAAAAGTTGACCATTCGAATAACAGCGGTCGCGGCCCTCACTCTCTTCCTCTCGCTCGCTTCGAGTTCCACCTCCCTTGCGCAGTGGCTCCGAACCGATGGTCCCGGCGGCGGCACTATTCAATGTTTCGCCCTGAGCCCCGCTTCCGGTGGGACAGGCGGGGCGAATCTGTTCGCCGGAACGTACAGCGGCGAAGTGTTTCGTTCCACGAACGATGGGACGAGCTGGACGGCCGTCAATTCCGGCCTGACGAATTCGCTTGTCTATTCCCTCGCTGTGGGCCCCGCCTCCGGCGGGGCAGGCGGCAACATCCTGTTTGCAGGAACCAATAATGGCGTCTATATTTCCACGAACGATGGGACGAGCTGGACGGCCGTCAATTCCGGCCTGACGAATTCGCTTGTCTATTCCCTCGTTGTGAGTCCCGCATCCGGCGGGACCAACGTGTTCGCAGGAACCGCAGGGGGGGTATTTCTTTCAACAGACAACGGGACGACCTGGAATTCAGTCAATGCCGGAATGACGAACTCCTATGTCACATCACTTGCCGCGAGCGGACGGAGCCTGTTTGCGGGAACTTACGGGGGCGGCGTCTTTCTTTCCACGAACAACGGGGCGGACTGGACGGCGGTCAATTCCGGTTTGACCAGCCGGTATGTCAATACGTTCGCCCTGAGCCCCGCTTCCGGCGGGACAGGCGGGACGAACCTGTTTGCAGGGACAAGTACCGGCGGCGTAAGTCTCTCAACGGACGAAGGGACAAGCTGGACGGCGGTCAATTCCGGCCTGACGGACTTTGATGTCCGATCACTCGCCGGGAGCGGCACAAGCCTGTTTGCGGGGACCGGTGCGAAGGGGGGTGTGTTCCTCTCCACGAACAACGGGGCGACCTGGACGGCGGTCGATTCCGGCCTGACAAATTCCTATGTCCTGTCACTTGCTGTGAGCCCCGCCTCCGGCGGGACAGGCGGCTTAAACGTGTTTGCAGGGACTGAGGGGGGCGGAGTGTTTCTCTCCACGAATCACGGGATGACCTGGAGGGGCGTCAATACAGGACTGACCGACTCCGGCGTCCGTTCTCTTGCGGTGAGCGGCGCAACCCTTTTTGCGGGAATCGCTGCTACCGGTGGCGTGTTTCTCTCCACGAACAACGGGGCGGATTGGGCGGCTGCCAATTCCGGCCTGGCCAACGCCTTTGTCTATTCCGTCGCTGCGAGCGGTACGAATCTGTTTGCAGCAACCGATGGCGGCGTGTTTCTCTCGACCGATAACGGGACAAGCTGGACGGCAGTCAACGAAGGGCTGACGAACTCCGGCGTCTATTCAATCGCGGTGAGCCCGGCCTCCGGCGGGACAGGCGGCGTGAACCTGTTTGCGGGAGCCGAGGGGGGCGGCGTGTTTCTCTCCTCGAATAACGGGACGAACTGGACGGCGGTCAATTCCGGTCTGACGACCTCTCAGGTAACTTGTTTCGCTGTGAGCCCCGCCTCAGGCGGGACAGGGGGGACGAACCTGTTTGCCGGAACATATAGCGGTGAAGTGTTTCTTTCCACCAACAACGGGACGAGCTGGACTGCGGCCAACACCGGCCTCACGAAGTCCGCCGTCTATTCTCTCGTCGCGAGCGGAACAAACCTCTTCGCGGGGGCTGAAGGGGGTGGAGTGTTTCTCTCCACGAACAACGGGTCGAACTGGACGGCGGTCAATTCCGGCCTTACAAGCACTTTTGTCTATTCCCTCGCTGTGAGTCCCGCCTCCGGCGCCGGGACAGGCGGGACGAACCTGTTTGCGGGAACCGATGCCGGCGTCTTTCTTTCCACAGACAACGGGAGGACCTGGAGAGCGTTCAGTACCGGCATGACGGACGCGTATGTCCTTTCCCTCGCCGCCAACGGCACGAACCTGTTTGCAGGAACGGGGCTCTTCGGTGTATGGCGGCGGCCGTTGTCGGATGTTCTCCCCAACCAGGCGGTCTCCATCGCCGCCTCTCAGGTCGGGAGTAACCGCGTCGAGCTGTCCTGGAAGACTTACGCGGAGACGAACAACTACGGTTTTGAGATTCAAAAAACAAAACTGCCGCCTGACTATGCTTCAATCCCAAGTGTGTTTATCCCGGGACACGGGACCACTGTCTCCCCCTATGCATACAGCTGGGTCGATTCTTCGGCTCAGTTCGGGGACTTCTACAGATTAAAACAGAGTGATCTGGACGGCGTTGCACATTATTCCGGGGGGGTGCAAGCCGGGGGTGTTACGAATCTTGCCGTGGAGACGACTCGTCCCGGCCAATTCCAGCTTGAGCAGAACTATCCGAATCCGTTCAACCCCTCCACGACCATCCGTTACAATCTGCCGGCTGCATTACACGTGACATTGATTGTCTTCAACACGCTCGGTCAACAGGTTGCCGCCGCCGTGGACGAATTTCAGGTGGCAGGCCCGCATGACGTACAATTCGGGGGGAACGGCCTTGCAAGTGGAGTGTACTTCTACCGGCTGAAGGCCGGGGATCTTGTTGCGACGAAGCGGTTCCTGTTGTTGAGATAAGGCGATGCGGCGCCCCGTTAATCGAACGATGGAGCAAACGATGAGACACGAAAGGAGCCGGCCATGAGAGCGCCGGACAACGGCTCCCTCCAGGTATAGNNTCTTGGCAGGCAGCGTGGAAACAGCATCTATTCTGGGACTTCCCGGGTGGCTACTCCCTTACGGGCCCGGATGGTTCGGCGGGGTATGCGCGGGGACGTTGGTGGCTTTGGGGGAATGGCACGGAGCCGCCCAGTTCTATTCCGGGTGCGGTATTTTACGGCCGGGAAGTTCGCCGAAATACGGGTTCTCAGGGTTTCCTGACCGGGTGGGGCTCATTGTCGGGGATTTGCGGCGAATCTTCGACCCCGGGCATGGCTACAAGGGGTCGGCCATGGTGCCCCCCGCCGCTTCACCGCCCCATGGTTCTTGATTTCTCAAGGATGCCGGTGCGGGCGGCTTCCATGATCTCGCGGAAATCCTCGTACCGCATTGTCCGCTGTTCGAATGTGCGCCTGTCGATCGCCTTCAGGAAGCGCCCTTCAAATTCATGGAAATACGATCCATAGATGTGATAGCTGTCGGCGAGGTGGCAGTACCGCCCGATTGACACAGGCTTTCCGATTTTTCCTGAGACGTTCTCTGCGATCCGTTTCTGAAGTTGCACGAGTGCGAATATGTTCATGAATGCCGCTTTGTAAGCATCGTTGGAGCGGAACCGGACATTCATGCTGAGGACCGGAGTGTTCTCTTCTTCGGTGATCCGGCACCAGATGCTCTGCAGGCAGGGGGGATCGTAGCAGTCATTGTCCTCCCACACCTTCCAGGTAACGGATTGAGCCCGCCGGGTGTACGGAGTTTCAGCGAGCTTACGGGACATCGTCTCAATCTGATCAAACGGAGCCAGCGTCGGTGCGCTGTACTTGAAGAGCCGTTGATGGTACGTGTATTCCCACCGCGTATCGGTCGGATCATCGGCCTTGCGTACCAGATGATCCTTGATACCTTCGCACACCTCCATGGCATATTCCTGCAGATCTTCCGGGCCGCCGGGAAAATCCTTGTGAATCATGGGCTCCAGCACCGGATCAAGGACTGTGATGAGCATGGTGGCATCGATGCTGGCCGGATCCTCAGGCTTATCGTACTGGGTCGTAATCCGGCATCCGTTCCTGTGAAGCTCGATCAATGAATTCTCCCACGCTTTCGCAATGCAGTCCCCCTCGACATGTAAAACCGGTATTCCTGCCATCGTGTCCTTCTGCTGTTATGACGTTCGATGAAATAGTGAATCCGGGTTCAAGCAACGCCAATTCCCGCTCACGGGACCGGTTCGTCCGCTCCTCCCGGGGAGAGAAATCTCTAGTTATTGGGCGAGCTTCATTTCTGATCCTCTTTCGTCAAGTCAAACCCACCCTGGAATTGTTCGACGTGCGCGCCGGTGACCGCGCCCGCACCATTCCTGTGGAACCGTATCAAGAGGTACATCCCTCTCACGAAGAATTCGGTGTCAGACTCAGCGACGAGTTCGATTTTCGTGCTGTCGGGAGCAAGCAGCACGAGGTGGTCATTCTCCTTCAGGATGCTCACCATGACTTGCGGGTTCAACCGGAATTTTCCGACGAAGGCGCTGAACTTCGATGGATCGATATTCTTCGACGCCCGCGAAAAGGCCGACTGCAATCCACGCGCATACCCCTCAGGCTTGCTCCCGGCGTGTCCCATCCCTTCGAGGACCCGTGTTTCAATTTGCAGGTCCTGGTATTTCCGCGACTTCAGCCGGTCCACAAACTTCCCGAACGTTGCTTCACTCCCTTCGAGCGCGGATACCGCCATGAACAGTCTGGCCGGGAGCCGTGAGTGCTGCGTGTGGTAGGAAGCCTCGTATGAGGAGAGAACGTTGTTGTCCCACGTGAGCGAGGGGCTGGTCAGGACGTATCGCGTAAAAAGGTCGGTCTCGTGGAACATGGCGTAGAGTGTAAAGAGCCCTCCGAGAGAGCTTCCCATGAGTGCCCGGTCCGTTTTGTCAGTCCGGTACTTTGAATCGATGTACGGGATCAATTCTCCCTTGATACATGCGAGGAACTTCGCCGCGTTTCCTGTTGAGGGGACCTGTTTGATCGACGTCGGTGTGAGGTCCAGCGTCCTGAGGCTGTCGTAGTTTGGATGCTCTCCCCCCCATGTGATTCCCACCGTGATAAGTTCCGGCAGGAACCCGTCGTA
>PMND01000014.1 GCA_003161955.1 Ignavibacteriota bacterium
GGACATGTCCCCGGTGGACGAAAATCCGGCACAAGCCGTTCCATCACCGATCACCAACTCCAGAAGGCATGTGATGTTGTGTCGTACGGTCATCGATGTTTCGACGATGAGTGCGCCTGCCGCCGCGAATGTCCCTGTCTATGTCAAATACGAAACTTTTACAAATAGCGGCGCAAACGGCAACGTCTCTGGTGCAAGCGTTACAAGCCCGTACGACATCACTGTTGTAGACGCAACGAACAAGCGGGCCCTCCTCTCTCGAGGGCCCTCCCGCCTGGATCCCACGCTCACATTTTTCAGTTCCACCTCCGGCACCGTAACTTCATTTCGTTCGCTGTCCGTCTCGTCGGACGCAAGAGCGGAACCAACAGGATTTCAAAACCCAACAATCATCAATTGTGCAGGAGGAAGTGTATGCTGAAGCGAATGTTCTCTATCGGAGGATCGGCCCTCGCGCTTTCTCTCACGGTGCTGATCGGCGGCGGGTGCAGCAAAAGCGGCTCCACCGGGCCTTCAGGCGGCGGAGCCGGACTGGTTGTCACGGTGACGGGAAAGGTGGTCGGAGTGAACGGACAGGCTGTGGGGGGCGTCCCGGTCAGCGTTCCGGGGAAGCCGTCCACGAATTCCGACGCCGGCGGCAATTTCAGCATTGCAAATGTTACGACACCGTATGATATCAGCGTCGTGGATGCGGCGAACAAGGAGGCGCTCGTATACAAGGGACTTACCCGGACCGACCCCACGCTCCTGTTCTTCGGTTCGTCTCCCGGGACAGGCCACACCGGAAGCATCAGCGGCAAGATCTCCGGGGGGGAATTCACGCCCAACCAGCCGGCAACCGACGTCACGAACGTCGCCTTTGCATCCGCCGCAACGAATGGCTACGCGAGCACTGCGGCGAACGGCACATTTGGGGCCATTAATCTCAGCTGGTATGGTCCTACAGCGACAACAGGGAGCCTCTATGCGATTCAATTTACCGCCGGTGCGGGGGGGCTCCCCGTCGCATCGGGATACAAGGGATACGGGGTCAGGAGCGGAATCGCCGTCAACGACGGGAGCACACTCACGAACCAATTTGACACGCTCCAGTCGGTAACAACCAACCAGTTCACGGGAACCGTCACAGTCCCTTCCGGTTATACGCTTGGATTCAAGGCGGTCTATGCCAGGGTCTCTCAGTCGGCCGTTATCGATCTGTTTGCTGAAATCAACGCCAATGCGAGCATGAGTTACTACGCGCCCGGGATTCCCGGTGCAACGCTCATGTTGGAGGCATATGCCACCAAGGCGGGGGGGGGCACGGCGGTCTTCTGGAAGACCGGCCTCGCGACGGCGGCAACAGGCGTGTCGATCACCCTCGTCGCTCCCCCGGAAGTCAGCCTTCCTGTCAACGCCGCTACAGGCGTCGACACAACCGTCACGTTCTCATGGACTGCAATGACCGGGGGAGTCCATCTTGTCGTATTTGAGGGGGCCGGGAGCACTCCAACGTACTTCGTCCTTACCTCGGGTACGAGTGCGACAATTCCGAATATGAAGCCATTCGGTCTCGGTCTCCCCGCCTCGACTTCCTATTCCTGGTTTGTCTATGGGTTCGGACCCTTTGGCAGCGTTGACGCCGCGGCCGGATCCGCGGGTTTCGTCACTGGACTGCTGGGCGTCCCTGTTGCGGCCACAGGGGACGTGTACAACGGTGAATCGGCGACGAGAACATTTACCACAGCTCCCTGAGCGGAGCCGTCCGCGCCGGCAAATGGAAAAGCGGAACCAGCAGGANNCGTTGTCACAGTGACGGGAAAGGTGGTCGGAGCGAACGGACAGGCCGTGGCGAGCGTGCCGGTCGTCGTTTCAGGGAAGGCGTCTACAAACACCGACGCCAGCGGCAATTTCAGCATTGCGAACGTGACGACACCCTACGATATCAGCGTCGTGAATGCGACAAGCAAGTCGGCGATCGTGTACAAGGGGCTCACCCGGACGGACCCCACGCTCATGTTCTTCGGTTCGTCTCCCGGGACAAGCCACACCGGGAAAATCAGCGGCAAGATCTCCGGGGGGGAATTCACGCCCAACCAGCCGGTAACCGACGTCACGAACGTCGCCTTTGTATCCGCCGCAACGACTGCCTACGCGTACGCTACGGCGAATGGACAATTTGGGGCCATGAGTCTCAGCTGGTATGGTCCTACAGCGACAACAGGGAGCCTCTATGCGATTCAATTTACCGCCGGTGCGGGGGGGCTGCCCGTCGCATCGGGATACAAGGGATACGGGGTCAGGAACGGAATCGCCGTCAACGACGGGAGCACACTGACGAACCAGTTCGACACGCTCCAGTCGGTAACAACCAGCCAGTTCACCGGGACTGTCACTGTTCCGTCAGGCTATGTGATCGGGGCCGAGGCTGTCTACGCCAGGGTCGCTCCGTCTGCAGTAATCGACCTGTTCACTGATTACAACGCGACTACAAACCTCAGCTACTACACACCCGGCATTCCAGGGGCGACGCTGCTGCTGGGCGCATCAGCCACCAAAACCGGCGGGGGGGGGACGGCGATCACATGGAGAGACGGCCTTGCGATGGGAGCGACGGGCGTCTCGGTCAGCATTGTGACCCCGCCGGAACTGAGCCTTCCTGTCAATGCGGCAACCGGCGTCGACACAACCGTGACGTTTACGTGGACTGCCATGACCGGTGGGGCCCATCTTGTGCTTTTCCTGGGGGCGGGAAGCAACCCGGCGTACTATGTCGTTACCACCGGGACGAGCACAACAATCCCCAACATGAAGCCATTTGGTCTCGGTCTTCCCTCTGCCTCTGCGTATACATGGCAAATCTACGGTTTTGGCCCGTTTAGCTCCGTTGACGCGGCGGCCGGTTCGGCCGGGTTCATCACCGGAGTAAGCGTTCCTCTCGCGTCGGGTGACGCGTTTTTCGGTATCTCGGCGTCAAGAACGTTCACCACGGCCCCGTAGGAGGTGTGCCCGGGAAATCCTCCGGGAGGATCATTCGATTGAAGGAGCGCATGCGGGGTCCGCATGCGCTCCTGTTGTATGCGGCGGCATCGCCCCCTTCTTTCGGACGCAGGGAATTGGTATATTCCCCCCATGAGCTCCCGCACGCTTATCGGCATACCCGGCGACATCTCCGGCCGCCCCTTCCGGGACGCACTCCGCGCGGCAGGAGAGTTCGAGATCGTCCTTGACACGCCTGCGTCCCTCGCACAGCGCCTCGAGCACCGGGGACTGGGCGGTGCGCTTCTCTCCCCGATCGACTATGCCAGGAATGCGTCGGAGTATCTCATCGTCCCCGGTTCAGCGGTCTCATCCCAGTCGGGGAACGAGTCCATCGTCATCGTTTTCCGCCAGGGGGTGAAAGCTGTCAGAACGCTTGCCGTCCAGCCAGTGTCTGCTTCCGACATCATACTCGCCAAGATACTCCTTGCCGAGCGGTTCGACATTGAGCCCCGGATCATGCCCCTCGCCGGCAGCCTTGACGCGATGCTCGATCGTGCGGATGCCGCGCTCCTTGCAGGGGATGCGGCGATCGGGAGCGGACTGGAACGTCCCGAAGCCCTCGACCT
>PMND01000052.1:0-38535 GCA_003161955.1 Ignavibacteriota bacterium
GCTGTCGAACTCCGTTCCGTCGAGAAGCTTCCCGCTGTACTGCGTGGTGACGGTGGAGCTCAGCTTCGGCGTCTTCCCTTTACCCTCGACGAGCACTTTGTACTGCAGGCCGCTCGGCAGAGTGACGACCCCGGGCAGTTTCTTGTTCATCGCGAGGAACGCCTCTCCCTCTTTCTTGTTCTTCTCTCCGGCCACCTTCGACCCCTCCTCGAGTTTTGTCCTCTGTTCCGCCTGATACGCCATGATCGTTTCCTGCACCTGCGCGTCGGTCATCAACCGGGCGGCGCTGTCGAGTCCCGCATCGAGGACGCCGCGGATGAACGCATCCGGATTGATGGCGATCGAATCGCGGCCGAGATTGTGTCCGACATTGAGTCCGATACTGTAACTGAGTTTGTCTTTCTGGGTTTCCAGTTTCACTTTTTTGTCGCCTGCCGTCTGACATCCGAGAAGAGCAAACGCGGCGGCGGCAATCCAGAAACGATGCATGAGCGGGGTCCTTTCGATGGAAGAGTAAGTATCGTATAATGTAGCAAGTCCCGGGCTCAGATGCAACGCGGGGGATCAGACCCCGTCGAAAACATCGTTCAGAAGCTCGCGGGCCCTGTCGGAGAACTCACGGGGAACATACAGATCCGCTCCCGCCGGCAGACCGCCCGCCGCCCCCGCGCCGAAAAAGCCTACATCCATCGACTGGATGATCGACGGAATCTGTTCAACGTCCAGAGTCTGTCGCGCCCGCTCGGCATACATCCGGTCCGGGAAATTCTTCACGAGCACCAGGTCCACGTTCCCTCCATTGCACGATGTCCGGTCGCGGCCCGCGCTTCAGCTCTTCTTCTGCGCAAGGAACCGCTTCACTTTCTGCGTCGTCGTCTTCTCGAATTCACGGTCACGGATATAAAATTTCCGTATCTGCTTGTACGGGGGGACCTCTTTGTTCACCGACGCGATCTCCTCCCCGATCACCGACTTCATCAGCTCGGGGGTGATCTCCTTCCCCCGGGTTTCCGCCAGCTCGATGAATGCCTCCGCATCGACGACCACCTGCGCGGCGATACTCTCCCCCTGCTTCGGGTCATCCTCCCCGTACACGAGCGACTCCATGACGAACGGGCTCCGGTTGAGAAGGTCCTCGAGCTCCTCGGGATACACGTTTTCCCCGCTCTTGGAGATGATGACGTTTTTCATTCTTCCCATGATGTGGAGGAACCCGTCGTCGTCGATCCGCCCCAGATCGCCCGTCTTGAACCAGCCGTCCTCGAACACGTCCTTCGTTGCCGCCGGATTTTTGTAGTAGCCGAGCATGACGTTCGCGCCCCTGGCCCAGATCTCGCCGATGCCGAGGTGGTCCGGCTCGGCGATCTTCAGCGTGACGCCCGGCAGCGGGATGCCGGCGGAATCGTCTTTGAAATTATCGATCCGGTTCAACGTCAGGATGGGCGAAGTTTCCGTCAACCCGTACCCCTGGACGAAACAGAACCCGAATTCGCGCAACCCCCTGGCAACGAGGGGATCCTGTGCCGCCCCCCCCGCGATAAACAACCTGATGGATCCGCCGAACTTCTCGTGGATCTCGTTGAACACCGTGCGCCGGAAGCTCTTCCAGCCGAACCTCTCGGCCACCGCGCCGGCCTTGATCAGGGGGCCGACGATCATGGCGGTGAGCTTCTTCTCCTGGATGGTCTTGTACACCCTCTTGAACATCTTGTCGTACATGAGAGGCACGGTNNGTAATCCGGATCAGTTTCACCATCGCCATCAGGTTCTCCGCCAGGTTCATCTGGCTGAGCATCACCCCCTTCGCCCGGCCCAGGGATCCCGACGTGAATATGATCTCCGCGAGCTCGTCCGGATCGATCCGCGGGAGCTGCTCGGGAGAGCACCCCGGACTCCGCTCCAGTATTTCCACCATCGAGAACGTCCGGTCTTTCTTCGCCGGTATGTCCATGTTGATGTAGAACTTCAGCTTCTTCATGGACGTCCGGCTCTCGCGCAGGAGGGGATCGAACGCGTCCGAATATATAACCGCGGTCGCCTCCGATTCGTGGAGGATGTTGAGTATCTCGTTGGACATCAGCGCCCTGTCGACGGGGACGACGACGTAGTTGAAGCACATCGACGTGAGGTACGCCAGGGACCACTGGACCCTGTTCTCGCCGATCACCGCCACATGGCTCCGCTCCTTGATCCCCATGGTACGGAGGGCGGCGCCGAATTTGAGTATGTGCCTCAGGAGCGACGCATAGGTGAGCCGCGGGATAGGATAGTCCTTCAGATCCTCGAGGGCGGTCTTGTCTCCGTACACTCTCGCCGAACGCAGGACCATGTCCTGTATCGAAGAGATAGCGGGGACGGTGTTAAGGGGAAGCTGCATAGTCATGGGAAGCCTCCGGGTGGATGCGGTTCAGAGGGTTGCCGGGGCGGCGAATCTGGCAAGCTCCTGCGACGATGCCTTCTCCACGTCCGCGTGGAGGCTGTTCCCGTTCGAGTCCATCGTCACGATGGCGGGAAAATCCTTCACACGGATATGCCACATCGCCTCCGGGATACCGAAATCGAGGAAGTCGACCCCCTCGACATGCGTGATGCATTTCGCGTAGTACTGTGCGGCCCCCCCGATCGCATTGAGGTACACCGCGCCGTATTCTTTGAGCGCTGCCAGCGTTTTCGGGCCCATCCCCCCTTTCCCGATCACCGCCCGGATCCCGCATTTCTTGATGACCTCCGCCTGGTACGGTTCCTCGCGACTGCTCGTGGTGGGACCCGCAGCGTTCATGAACCACCCTTCTCCCTTTTTGAGCGCGACCGGCCCGCAATGATACAGGGCGGCCCCGTTCAGGTCAACGGGGGGCTCGTGAGACATCAGGTGGTGATGGATCATATCGCGCCCGGTGTGCATGGGTCCAGTGAGGAGGACGACGTCCCCGACGTTGAGAGAACGCACCTGCCCCTCTGAGAGGGGGGTCGTCAGCCGGACCTCGCGTCCCGTGAGGGGGAGACCCTGCGAGCGCGCCATGTGGACAGCGGGAGTGTCATCCCTGTAAAGCCAGCGGCGGATCGCGCCGGTCTGCGCATCCAGAATAACGCCGAGCCGCCTGAACGCCCAGCAGTCGTACGCGACGGAAACAAAGAAACTCGCCGGAAGCCGGTGATAGGCGCCGACCTTGCAACCGATCAGGCTCACCGCCCCGCCGAAGCCCATCGTGCCGATCCCAAGCTTGTTGGCAGTTTCCATAACATACGCTTCGAGCTTCGCAAGCTCGGCGTTCGGGTTGATGTCGTCCAGCGTGCGGAAAAGCTGCTGTTTCGCAAAGTGGTACCCTGACGCCCTGTCACCGCCAATCGCCACGCCGATGGCCCCCACGCTGCATCCATGACCCTGCGCCTGGTACACTGCGTGAAGTATGCACTTGCGGACGCCGTCGATATTCCTGTCTGCACGTCCGAGCCCCGGCAGCTCGCACGGGACGGAGTATTGAATGTTCTTGTTTTCGCACCCTCCCCCCTTCAGGATGAGACGGACTTCGATCTCCTCCTGCTCCCATTGCTCGCAATGGATGACGGGAGTCCCCTCGCCGAGGTTGTTGCCGCTGTTCTTTCCGGTGAGCGAGTCCACCTGGTTTGGACGGAGCGTCCCGTCCTTTGTGGCGTCGACGATCACATCCCTGATTGTCCGGGCGATTTCGATCTGGTTTGTCCCGACCGGCGTCCTGATTTCGAACGTGGGCATGCCCGTATCCTGGCAGATCGGCACCTTCCCGTCGCATGCCATGTCGACGTTGATCGCAATCGTGTCAAGGGCCAGGGAGGACTGCGTCGCGGGGGTCTCCGCCTTCATGGCGGCGGAGAGGGCGCGACGGACGTCGGGAGGAAGGTTCGTCGATGTCTCAAGGACCAGCTTTGCGAGGCTCTCTTTGAGGTGTTGCATGGAGTACTCCTTATTTTTGTAGTCCAGATTGCCCCGCTCCTGGGTCCCGCTCATGAGCGGGGTCCCACAGAGCGGGACTTCGCTCTCGCAATGACTAGGTGTACACCGGCCGGACGTCGTACGGGATCGGATCTTCTACACCGGCCCGGCTGAACCCCCGAAGACGGAGAGCGCAGCTGTCGCAGACCCCGCAGGCGACATCTTCACGCTGGTAACAGGACCAGGTGAGATGGAGCGGCGCCGCGAGCCGGAGCCCCACGCCGATTATGTCGCTCTTCTTCATCCGTATGACCGGGGTCAGTATGGCAATGTCTGATCCCGGCTTCGTGCCGGCACGGACAACCGCCTCGAAGGCATCATAAAACTCCCTCCGGCAATCAGGGTATCCCGAGGAATCCTCCTCGACGGCACCGACGAATACTGCATGGGCACCGATCACTTCCGCCCAGCTCACAGCCACGGCCAGCATGTTGGCATTGCGAAAAGGAACGTAGGAAGAAGGGATCCCCTTCGCGGAGAGGTCCGCGCCCCGGACGGGTATGGAAGGGTCTGTGAGGCTGGAGCCGCCGATCTTCCCCAGGTGCTCCATGGAGACTGACAGGCGGGTTCCGATCCCGTAGTGGTCGGCAATAGAATGAAATGAACGGAGCTCGCGTGAGGCGGTCCGCTGCCCGTAACTGCAGTGAAGCAGGGCCACATCGTGTGTCTGGCGGGCGATCGCCACCGTGACGCAACTGTCCATCCCTCCGCTCGCCAGCACCACCGCCCGGCTTCCCCCCATCACACCCCCCTGGCAGTGGGTTCCCAGATGTACTTATGCGTCTGCAGCTGGAATCTCGCGTTGATCCCCTCTTCGAGGATCCAGCGTGCCAGATCAAGGGGCTCGAGCTGTCCGAAGACGACCGACATGAGGACGGTACACCGGTTATCGATCCCGTGTTCCCTGATCGCCCCGACCGCCCAGTCGAAATCCCCTCTGTCCAGGATCACGAATTTCACCTCGTCCTGCGGCGCGATTACGGCGAGATTCGACCAGAGGTTTTTCTTCACCATACCGCTGCCGGGGCACTTGAAGTCGACTATCCTCTTCACCCTGCGATCGATCCCGCCGACATCGAGGCTCCCCGAGGTCTCGACGAGCACCTCGTATCCCCGGTCGCAGAGCGCACTGAAAAGGTCATTCACTCCGTCCTGCATGAGGGGCTCTCCCCCCGTGACTTCCACAAGACCGCACCTGAACGACTCAACGGCGGAGAGAATTCCGGCAACGGACATCCTGCGACCTTCCTCGAACGCGTAAGCCGTATCGCACCATGTGCAGCGGAGGTTACAGTACGTCAGCCGTATAAAAACGCATGGTCTCCCCGTGTGGGTGGATTCCCCCTGGATGCTGTGGAAAATCTCGTTGACAACGAGTTCTGTCATGGGTTGAGGCGGGGCCACGCTGTAACGATGAAGGTAAGGAGAAGGGGGAGGAAAATCAAGGATGCGGCGGGACCGGGGAATTCGCCCCTCAGGCCCGGATTTGTGAGGATCTTCTGCGGGAGATGCAGTTGATGACGGATGCGATGACTACATCGTCGTCGACCGGCTTCATGATCAGGTCGTCGACCCCGAAGCGTTTCCCCGCAATCAATGTTTCCCGGTCAATACGCGTTGCAAGGAACAGGAAGGGAACATCCTGGTTCCCCGGGCTGGTTTTCAGCCATAGATAGAGGTCGAACCCCTTCGGACCGGTTTCGAAGTTCACCTCGGATATCACGACCTCAGGCCTGAACGTCGAAAAAGTCTCGAGGGCCTCGTCGTAGCTCGATGCCGCAACTGCCATAAACCCGTACCGGCGGAGCGTCCCTGTCAACGAGGTGAGGAGCCGTTCGTCCTGGTCGACGATCATCACAAGGTCTGACCTGCGCGGACGCGCCTGGGTTCCGTCCGCCTTTTCCCGCTTGCCGTTGGTAGTGCGCTTAAGGATGTGGGCAACAAGATCGTCGATCGTTCCCTTCAGGAGCTTCCCCTCTTCGTTCGACGGGGCCAGTCCGAAGACTGTGTCGAGAGCCTTGAGTCCGGCCAGGTACCGGCCCATATCGACGTACTCCCGCACATGCCCGAGGAAATGTTCCACTTTCGCGTGCCGGAATGCCTCAGCCGGGGTCAGCCCCTCTGGTTCATCGTCTTCACCGATCACAGGAAATCTCCGAGAGTACACAACACAGGTTTTGCCGCCGTTCACCTGCGCATATTGTAGTGAAATCGGAGTGCTTTCACTGTGAGTCCAATCACCTGCCCTGGAAAGCGCACGTGAGTGCTGCCGGGAGGGGAATTTGCCCAAAAACCACGGAAAAATCTATCAAAAGAGGGGATCAGGGGAGCATGAGGTCGTTCAGCAGGAGTGTGATGAGGAGCACGCCGAGAATGAGACGATACCAGATAAATACCATGGTGGTATGCCGCATGAGGAACTTCAGGAGCCATGCGATCGCAGCATAACCCACAACACCTGAAACTACTGTCGAAATAAGGAGGTTTCCCATGCCCAGTTCAAATGTCCCGTGAATCTTGGCCAGCTCGTAAATGCCGCTGGCGACAACCGCCGGGATGCTCAGAAGAAACGAGAATCTTGCAGCAGTTTCGCGGGTGAGTCCGAGAAAGAGGCCCGCGGTGATTGTGGTCCCCGAACGGGATGAACCGGGGATCAGAGCACAGGCCTGCGCGAACCCGACCACCAGTGCGTCCACCCAGGTGATCTGCGCGAGTCCGCGGACGTGGCGGGCAAATTCCTCCGCAAGCCAGAGGAGGAGGGCAAGCGCAATCATGCTGGCCGCAATGACGATCGTGGTCTTTGTCAGCGCTCCTTCAATGATATGTTTCAACGAGAGACCGATCAGAGCGACAGGGAGCGTCCCGATGATGATATAGAGAGCCATACGGGAGCGTTCTGTGAATCTACCTTCAGGCTTGGGCGGGCCCGTGAGATCACGAAAAAGGGCAACCGCCATCTCCCAGAGGTCACTCCAGAAGTACACGATGACCGCGGCAACGGTCCCGAGCTGCATTACGGCGATGAACTCGGTCCACGCTTCCGGGTGATTGAGGTCCACGACATTAAGCAGTTTGCCGGCAAGCGTGAGATGAGCCGTGCTGCTGACCGGGAGGAACTCAGTCAGCCCCTGGACGATGCCGAGGAGAATCGCGTAGAAGGGGTTCACGTGCAGATCCTGTCTGGTTGGTGTTTGGAAAGGTTCTGAATATACGGGACTGCCGGCTCAAATTCAATACCTCCAGATGAGGCCTCTCAGATGAGGCGGGAGACAAGGAGCTGGACGAGTATGATCTTTGAAATCATCGAGACAGGATAAACCGACGCATACCATACGTTCGGGGCGTCCGCCCCTCCGTGCTCGTTGGCGTACGCAAGGCAGGCGGGCTGAGTCTGTATGCCGGACATGAGCCCCATGACGGAGGGGTGGGAAAGCCGGAGGAACCGGCTCCCTCCGATGAGCACGAAGAGAGTGGTGACGGCCGTGATCCCGGCACCGACGGCCATGAGGAGCCAGCCCCCGTGTTCCACGGTCCCGACGAACCCGTCCCCCGCCTTCGTTCCGATTCCCGCAAGGAACAGGACAAGCCCCACCTGCCGCAGCGTCAGGTTCACGCTGAAAGGCATCCCCCACGTGATCGGACCGGACCGCCGCAGCCGTCCGAGAAGGAGCCCGGCAATGAGCGGGCCCCCTGCGAATCCGAGCGTAAACGTCCCTCCCCCCGGGAGCGGGAGCGGAGCGATGCCCATGAGAACGCCTATCACCAGACCCACGGAGAGGGAGAGGAAATCGGCTTCGGAGCCGGACCGGACTGAGTCCCCGAGAAAACGGGCCACCCGGTCGAGGTTCCCGGCCCAGGTGAGAACCCGGACCCTGTCTCCGCGTTCGAGGACCGTCTCACCCGTCGGGACGAAATCGACATCGCCTCGCCTCACCCTCGTGATCGTCGCATCCAGCAGGTTCTGAATGTTCAACTCCCGGATTGTTTTTCCGATCACCCGCTTGTCGGACACGTCGATCCGCCGGAAGTCGAATTCCTTGTTCTCCGTCTGAATCTCCAGGTTGGATTCTTCTCCGAAGAGAATGCGGGCCCGTTCGTGAGCGGCCATGTTCCCCACGGCGACAACAAGGTCGTCCCGTGCGAGCGTGGTCTCCGCGTAGACAAGCGAAGTCTCTTCGCCGTGGCGAACCCGGCTGAGGACAAAACCATGGTGCGATCCGTCTCCGAGGAGCGAGGCGACGGTCTTGCCGAAGACACCGGGGTTCACGACGCGGTACGTCCGCCCGTAGAGTGGACCCGGCGTTTCGCCGGTTGCAGGCCCCGTTTCCTGTCCCCCGGGCACGGTCCCTTTCTGCAGTTTTCCCACGAGATGGAATGCAAGCAGGACCCCTATCACACCGAACGGGTATGCGACGCTGTAACCGATGACGGGAGCGCTCGTCCTGAGCTGCATGTCCAGCGCCGTCACTGCGGCCCCTCCGGGAGCTCCGCGAATCGCCTCGATGCTTGCGGCGAGCGCGGGGGTGTTCGTCAGAGCGCCGCAGAAAACGCCGACCATGGAGAGCCCGTCGAGCCCGAAGAGCCTCGCCACAGAATATGCCATCACTGCGGCGAGAAGTATCGCCCCGAAAGCGAAGACATTCGCGCGAAGCGCCCTTTTTCCGAATGAGGAGAAGAAAGAGGGTCCCGACTGGAGACCGATCGTGTAGACGAACAGCACCAGCCCGAGGACGTACAGGAGCTCGGGAATCCTCAGTCGGGAATCGAGAGACCCGAGGAATATCCCCACAAACAGCACCGCCGCCGGCCCGAGCGAAAAGCCGAGGACGCGGATGCTCCCGACCAGCCATCCGACGCCGATCACCGTGAAAAGCAGGAGGAGGGGTGAGGAAGCGAGGAAATCAATCATGAGGTTGCGGCGCCGGCGTCGTGATTTCCGTGAGAACCCCGCTGGCAGACCGGGGGTGAATGAACGCGACGGAAAGCCCTTCCGCACCTTTTCTTGGCTCGCTGTCGATCAGGCGCACCCCCGCCGAAGCGAGATCCCGAAGCGTGGTGCGGATGTCGCCGACCGCATAAGCGATATGATGAACCCCCTCCCCCCTCTTCGCGATGAACTTTGCGATGGGTCCGTCCGGGCTGGTGCTTTCCAGTAGTTCTATCTTCGATTCCCCCAGACGGAAGAAGGCGGTCCGGACGCTCTGGTCGGGCACCTCCTCCACCGCATAACAGGGGACCCCCAGGAGCTTTTCGTACGTTCCGATTGCGGCGGTGAGGTCTTTGACCGCGATCCCGATGTGCTCGATGCGCGTCTGTGCCCCCCTTGTCTCCATGTCAGTCCCTCCGGTTCGTCAGATCAGTGCCGGCCTGCTCAATCCAATTCGATAAGTATCTGCCCCTTCGTCACTGTATCGCGGGGGGCGACGGGGAGCGCGCGAACGGTCCCGTCGCAGGGCGACCGGACTTCGTTCTGCATTTTCATCGCTTCAAGGACCAGGAGAGGATCGCCGCTCCTGACCCGCGAACCCTTCCGCACGGCAATGGACAATATGACGCCGGGGATGACGCACCGGATAAGGTGCGGGTCAGGCGCGACGTACTGCGCGCGCTCTTCGAACTTCCTTGTAAACCGGGTTTCGTAGGCGACCCCGCCGATCACCAACTCCCGTACCGTCTCGGGTGTCTGCATGGCGGTCAGAAGGGGGGGATGCCGTGTTTCTTGTAAGGCCGGGACTCGCTCTTGTTGACCGAGATCTGTATCGCGTGAATGAGAAAATCCCTTGTCGCGGCGGGACTGATCACCGCATCGATGTGCCCCGACGCGGCGGCGACGTACGGGTTCGCGAATTTCTCGGTGTACTCCGCCACCTTCTGGCGGCGCATCTCGGCGGGATCGGGCGCGCCGGCGATCTCATTCTTGAAAATGATGTTCGCCGCCCCTTCGGGTCCCATTACCGCGATCTCCGCCGTCGGCCAGGCGACGACAAAGTCAGCCCCGAGATGGCGCGAGCACATGGCAATGTACCCTCCTCCGTACGCCTTGCGGAGGATGACGGTGATTTTCGGTACGGTGGCTTCGCTGAACGCATACAGGAGCTTCGCCCCGTGCCTGATGACACCGGCGTGCTCCTGGTCGACGCCGGGAAGATAGCCCGGCAGGTCGACGAACGTGATGAGGGGGATCCCGAATGCGTCACAAAACCGGATGAACCGCGCCCCCTTATCCGAGGAATCGACATCCAGCACACCGGCCAGGACCATCGGCTGGTTCGCCACGATCCCCACAGTCTCTCCGTCGACCCGGGCAAAACCGACCACGAGGTTCGCAGCCCAGTTGGCATGGACATCGAGGAACTCTGAGTTGTCGCAGAGTGCACAGATGACATTCCTCACGTCGTACGGTTTCCGCGAGTCCATCGGGACGATCCGCTCGATATCGAATTTCGCCTTCGGCGGCTTGGCCGGGTACCGTTCCGCCTTTCTTTTGTTGTTCCAGGGAATAAAAGTGAAAAGCTGCTTGATCTTATGGAAGCACTCCAGCTCGTTCCTGGCGTAAAAATGTGCGTTTCCCGATATCTCGCTATGCACGCGGGCACCACCGAGATCCTCCATCGAGATCTCCTCCCCCAGCACGGTCTTGATGACTTCGGGCCCCGTGATGAACATCTTCGAGATCTTGTCCACGACGAACACAAAGTCCGTCAGAGCGGGAGAATAGACGGCGCCCCCGGCGCACGGGCCCAGTATCACCGAGATCTGCGGCACAATACCGGAGGCGAGCGTATTCCTGTAGAATATCTCACCGTACCCGGCAAGCGAATCCACACCTTCCTGTATCCGGGCGCCCCCGGAGTCATTGATCCCGATGATGGGCATCCCCATCTTGATCGCATGATCCATGATCTTCGTGATCTTCCTTGCGTGCATCAGTCCAAGCGACCCCCCGGCAACTGTGAAGTCCTGCGCGTAGATGCACACCGGGTATCCCATGATCGAGCCGGTCCCTGTGATCACACCGTCCCCGGGAAGCACCCTCTTGTCCATGTCGAAATCACGGCACCTGTGCTCGACGAACAGATCGAATTCGTAGAACGAATCGACATCCAGAAGCGCGTTGATCCGGTCCCGGGCCGTGAGCTTTCCGAGCGCCATCTGTTTTTCGACAGCCTTGTTCCCCCCCCCGTTCAGAAGGCGGTCCTTCCTTCTGAAAAAATCAACGTGCTTATTGGTCACAGACACGGTAGAGTCCTTTTCATAGATGAGGGAGAAGAGCGGTCAGAGTATGCTTCGTTGCAGCGTGAAATGTACGAAAAAGCCGGATGAAGTGAAATCAGACCACCGAGGCAAGGGCCGGAGCGAGCGCGGGATATCTGAACCGGTAGCCCAGAGCGAGGAGCTTCGCGGGGATAACCCGCTGCCCGGTCAGAATCATGTCCGCCATCTCGCCGAGTGCGATGCGGAGCGCCATTGCGGGGACCGGCAGCCAGGATGGCCTGGAAAGGGCGGCGCCCAGGGCGGCGCAGAATCCTCTCATGTCCACGGACTCCGGCGCCACGACATTGACAGGGCCGGCGAGCGACCCGGTGCCGAGCGCAAAGAGGATCACGCCTGCCACGTCATCCCTGTGCACCCACGGGAACCACTGCCTTCCGGACCCGATGGGCCCGCCTGCGAAGAGACGGAACGGCAGGACCATCCTCTCGAGCGCTCCCCCCTTCTCACCGACGACAACCCCTGTCCGCAGAATGACGACGCGCGGTCCGATCTCCCCCACGGCCGAAGCCTCCTGTTCCCAGCGGCGGCAGACGTCCGCAAGAAACCCTCTCCCCGCCGGATGATCCTCTGCGACGTCGCCCGATTCCACCGGGCCATAGTATCCGACCGCGGATGAACTTATGAAGACGGATGGTTTCTTCTCCCCCAGGCGTATCGATTCCAGGAGCGCGCGAGTCGCGTTGACGCGGCTCGAGACAATCCGTTCCTTGCGGGCGGCGGTCCACCGCCCCCCTCCGATTGATTCCCCTGCCAGGTTGATGACCGCGTCCGCCTTTTGCACATGGTCCGTCCACTCACCCTGCGTCACGCCGTCCCATCGAAGCAGTGTCACCCCCGGCGTGAGCCGGGACTTTTCCGGATTCCGCGTCAGCACGACAACCTCATGCCCCCCGAACCGGAGGAGCTGGACGAGCGACGATCCGATAAATCCGGTCCCACCTGCCACGACGATGTTCATCCGTGACTCTCCCTGTCAGTGTACGCGCCGGCACGCCCGCGAGCGGGCCGGGCTCCTGTGCTCTCCCGTTGTGCAGTCGCCGGGATTCGCCGTTCCGGGGGGATGACTCATGAGTGTTTCACGTCGCGGGGAACTCCCCCGCCTTCCTCTGTGCCTGTCCGGTCGAATTCCTGTATGCAGCAGAGAAGACTCTTTGCGGAGTTATGCGCGGTATCAATAACCCCCTCTTCCGGATTCAGCGAGCCGGCGAGCGCCCCGCCTGCAAGGACAATTGCGCCGACGCTCCTGGCGGCATCCACTATGCTCCTGAGCTCCGCCTCGATGTCCAGAGGAGCTCTGTATGTCGAGGAGAGGCAGACAATATCGGGTTTCCAATGCACAATCGCGGCGTTGATCGCAAAGGCCGGAATGCGTGAACCGAGATAGCGCGAGTCCCATCCTTCCGATTCAAAGAGATAGTGAACGCACCGGAGTCCGATTTCGTGGAGCTCATCGCCGAGGGTTGCACAGATCACCGCGTGTCCGGACGAAGGTTTTATCCTGATCTGGAGCTGGAGCATCGCCAGTGCTTCGAGGGTCTCGCATGAAGCCCTGTGTTCCTGATCGATCCCTATCTCCCCGCGCGACCAGCGATCCCCGATCTCGTTCATCGCGGGGCGGACGACCAGGTCGTAAATCTCCCAGAGCTGTATGCAATGCTGATAAAGATAGGAGAGGAAGGGGAACAGGCCGCTCTCCTCAAGGGCGAGCGCCTTGCGCAGATATGCGGTAACGAGCACCGGGAAGTCCCGCCCCAGGACGGCCACCTGAGTTTTTGAGCCCAAGTCGTCGTCTCCGGGGATTTCAAGAGCACAGGCCGGATCGAAGTGGTTCTGTTCGGCGAACTCCACGACATTTCTGATCTCGAATTTCCTGTGACCACCGGGGGTTTTCTGACATTTAAGCGTCCCGTCGTCGGCCCACCTTTTTACGGTAGTCTCCGTCACGTTGAAGAGTCTTGCGACATCCGAGGTTGAGAGAATGGTTTTTTGTAGAGAACTTGTCATCAATTAAGGCCGATATGTGCGATTTGTTCGTTTCAATATATGAACAAACGACGCCCAAAGTCAAGCGAAATGACAGGAATAAGAGGTGCTTGAGAACTTACTTCCTCTTGAAGTAGAGGGCAGCCAGAGGGGGAAGGACGAGGTTCAGCGAATACTCGCGTCCGTGGGCGGGGACTGCATCGGCAAGCACTTCACCGAAATTGCCGGTATTGGATCCGCCGTAGCGTGAAGCATCGCTGTTGAGTATCTCGGCGTATGTTCCCGGCTGCCACACCCCGATCCTGTAACCGGTGCGGGGGACCGGAGTGAAGTTGAACACCGCGGTCACCGTTTCCGAGCCGTCTGCCGATTTCCGGTCGAAAGCGATCACGCTGCTGGCAGCGTCGTGGAAATCCACCCACTCGAATCCCGCGTATTGAAAATCGACCTCGTGCATCGGTCGTTCCCGGCGATAGAGCGCACCCAGGTCCTGCATGAGGTCCTGAACCCCCCGGTGCGTCTGATAGGCGAGGAGATGCCAGTCAAGGCTCTTTTCGTGATTCCACTCATCCCACTGCGCAATCTCTCCACCCATAAAGAGAAGTTTCTTCCCGGGGAACGCGTACATCAGCGAGAGGAGGAGACGCAGGTTCGCAAACTTCTGCCAGAGGTCTCCGGGCATTTTTCCCAGCAACGACCCCTTCCCGTGGACGACCTCATCGTGCGAAAGAGGGAGGAGGAACCGCTCCGTGAATGCATACAGGAGAACAAACGTCAGGTTCCGGTGGTGGTAAGTCCGGTACACCGGATCCATCGAGAAGTACTCGAGTATGTCATGCATCCAGCCCATGTTCCATTTCAGGTCGAAACCCAGGCCGCCGTTTTCCACCCCGTTGGTCACGCCGGGCCACGAGGTGGACTCCTCCGCAATCGTGAGCACACCGGGGTGGTACCGGTGCACGACACGGTTGAGATACCTGATGAACTCGACGGCTTCCAGGTTCTCGCGTCCCCCGTACCTGTTGGGGATCCACTCCCCCTCCTTCCTGGAGTAGTCGAGGTACAGCATGGACGCGACGGCATCGATCCTGAGGCCGTCGATGTGATACTCCTCGAGCCAGAAGAGTGCGTTGCTGACGAGGAAGTTCTTCACCTCGTTCCTGCCGAAATTGAAAATGAACGTCCCCCAGTCCTGGTGTTCCCCTTTGCGCGGGTCTGCATGTTCGTACAGGTGCGTTCCGTCGAACTGCGCGAGCCCATGCATGTCTTTCGGAAAATGCGCCGGGACCCAGTCGAGCACGACTCCGATATTGTTCCTGTGGCACTGGTCGACAAAGTATTTGAAATCAGAAGGGGTCCCGAACCTGCTCGTCGGTGCGAAGTACCCCGTGACCTGGTATCCCCACGATGCGTCCAGGGGATGCTCCATCACGGGCATGAGCTCGATGTGCGAGAACCCTTCCTGGAGGAGATAGCCGACGATCCGGTCAGCGAATTCGCGGTATGTGAGCCAGCGGTTCCCTTCCTCCCGCTCCCATGACCCGATATGGGCTTCGTACATTGCAAGGGGGCCTCCCAGCTGGCCACCGCGGGCACGCGTCTCCATCCACGCCGCATCTCCCCATTCAAATCCCCGGAGGAAATTAACCTTCGACGCCGTCCGGGGGCGGATCTCCATCTCCGCCCCGTATGGGTCCGTCTTGTCCATGACGAACCCTCTCTGTGTCTTGATCTGAAACTTGTAAAGTTCCCCTTCCGGGAGCCCGGGGATGAATATCTCCCAGATCCCTGACGAGCCCAGCACGCGCATGGCATGGCACCGCCTGTCCCAGGCGTTGAAGTCCCCGATCACGCTGACGCTCCGCGCCGAAGGGGCCCACACCGCGAACTGGACCCCCCCCACCCCGTTGACTTCTGCATAATGGGCGCCGAGCTTCTCATAGATCCTATGATGATCTCCTGCATTGAACAGGTAGATGTCGACATCGGTGAGCGTCGGCATGTATGAATAGGAGTCGTGGAACACCTCCTCATGCCCCCCGGAAAGCGTCTTTCTGAGTTCGTAGGGGAAGACCTCGCGGCACCCCGGTATGACCACCTCGAAGAAGCCAAGTTCGTGGACCTTTTCCATCGGGATCTCTTTGCCGGAGAGCTCCCCCCCCCCGGCAATCACCGAAACAGTTTCCGCTCCGGGCAGGAATGCGCGAATGGCCAGACGCCCGCCGTCGATCAGGTGTGGTCCGAGAACGGCAAAGGGATCATGGTGATCGTTGAAAATCACCCTGTACACTTCATCAATGGAGGCAGTTGTTTTCATGCGCTACCTTACGTCATCCACAATGAGAAACGTCGATTTCCCCGCCCGGACACTTACCTGTTCTCCGGGAAGGACGTATTTGCCGTCGTTTGAGGAGACGCGCACGGTATAATCGCCGGGCGCAATGTCGAGACGCGCGATCTGGAATTCCGCGGGGAGCGTCCGCCATGTGCGGACGTCCGCCTGCTCTGTCGCCGCCACCGTAAGATCCACCGCCAGGCTCCCCAGAAAATTCCGGAGCTTGCTGTCGCTGTTTTTGGAGATGTCCGCCTTCGCCTTCTCCGAGGCAAGGAACTTCAGGAGTGCCCGCCCCCCCGACTTCAGGTAGATGAGTGAGAGCCTGTCTTCCAGCGTCCGGGCGGCGATCGCCGTGACATCCTCGGCGACCTCCGTCGTTGCACTCACCGGAGCCCCCCCCTCTCCCTGACGAACATCGACGCTGTACCTTCTCCCCGGCTGGTGCCGCGCGACGAATTTCGGAAGCGCCACCTGGAACGTGTGTATGACCCCCTTCTCATCCGGGATGCTGACCTTCGGACGCACCTCCTGTTTGACCGGGCCTCTGCCGGAGTATGCAAGGACGATGACGCTGCCGGGAGGGTTCCCCGCGGGGTCAAAGGCCCTCCCCCCCTTCGCCCTGTAGGAAGCCGCTTCGTCGTCGAACGACATCAACGTCGCGGTCCGCACGAGGTCATCGAGAAGAAACGAAGGGGCCGCGGTCCCGTATTCCCTTCCATAGACCCCGTACGTCTCATAGGCTTTCCGGTACGCGATGAAGGCGTCGTTGATCTCGCCGCGCGATTCGTAGAGGACTCCCGTCACGTAACGGATGAAGGCGTCCTCCCGGTATTTGTTCTTCCCCTCGTATTGCCTGGAATACTCCCGGAGCTTCTCATCCACTTTCCGCGCCTCGACGAGCGCATCGTCCGGCTCTCCCTTCTGCGCGTAGTTGAGCGCAAGGAAGACATTCACGAGAACCTTCTCGAAATCCTCCCCCTCGTACGGCAGGACATTGTCGTTGAGGAGGATCGAGGCCGCGGCAAGACTGACGCTCTTTGTGTAGAGCTCTCCGATCTCTCGCTCCGCCGCGAAGAAATAGAGGTTACTCGAGTCGGGGACCCCCGCGTAGTGAAAGAGGAGCCCCATGTCAAGGTCATACAGCACCGTGTTCTTGTCGCCGTATGCCGGACGGTTCGCGCGGACCTGTTCCAGTGCCGCACTGTACTTTCCCCCCGCAATATCGTTCTCCACCCCGGTGTAAAACTCCAATGTCGAGCCGCAGGAGGCGAGGAAAAATGAAAGCGCCGCTGGAACGATCCAGGGCGCTCTCCTCGCAAGGCCAGACAACCGTGTCATGATGACCGGGGGGTAGGGTCAGGTTCAGAATTTCGTCCCGCTCTGCGAGACGTATTTCTTGATTTTTTTCTCCCCGATCCAAGCCTTTCTGTTCGTCTCAATGTTGACAAGCTCGAGGTTGACCTGGTAGTACTTCACCTTCTCACCCCCCTCCTGATCGACGATCGTGGTGATGTCGCCCCGGAGCATGAAGTCCGCACCCGCCTCCTGCTGGAACTTTTTCATCGACTCGCGCGTGGCGTTCTCCTGCTGGTCCGCCCTCTCGTCGCGGACCTCGGTCCGCTCCTCTTTGTTGGCGACAAAAGTCACTCGACCTGAATTGATCAGCTCCTTCTCCAGGTTCTTGATGAACGCCAACGTCTGGATGTGCTCGTCTGTCCGGTTCCGGACCGTGCCGACGATGACATCGGGTGTACGCTTCTTTTCCCCCCTGAAATCGGCGAGCCAGGGGCGCGCGAGGACATCGCCGATCATTTCTTCGGCGACGAGGCGCGAATCGGTGTCGTTCCAGTCACCGCTCAGATCGATCGCCTTGTCAGGCTCGATGCGGGTGACGACCTTACCGCCTCCGCCGCAACCGGCATACAGCATGACGAGCGTGACGGCAAGCGCCGCTGCAAGAAATCGGGGAGTGATCACTGTTCGTTCCTCCGGGTTGATCATGAATGGGGACGCATCAGTAACGCATGCTCGGAATCCGCTTCAAAATAGGGAAATCGGTCTCAACGTTCAAGCGCTCCCATCCCGCCCTGGATCGGCGCCTGTGGAGCCGGGATTGATGACGGCACCCTGGGGACCGTCGTTGCCGGCGCTTTCCTCCTCCTCCCCCCCTGCAACCTCACCGAGGAATTTTGCCGCCGCGCCGGCCGGGAGTTCCTGCACGTTCCGCAGCTTTCTCTCAATCTGCCGTGTACGCGTCGCTGCATTTTCGATCGTGTTGCTCGCCTCCTGGAGCTTCTTCTGCGTCCTCTCGAGTACATCGCCGAACTTGCCAAATTCGGTTTTCACGGCCCCGAGCAGCGCCCAGACCTCGCCGGAACGCTTTTCGATGGCGAGAGTCCGGAACCCCATCTGGAGGCTGTTAAGCAACGCAGCCAGCGTCGTCGGTCCTGTGACCATTATCCGGAACGTGCGCTGGAGCTCCTCGGTAAGTCCCGGCCGGCGGAGCACTTCGGCGTAGAGGCCCTCGGTGGGGAGAAACATGATTGCGAAGTCCGTCGTATGGGGGGGGTCGATGTACTTGTCTCGTATCGACTTTGCCTCCAGCCGGATCCGGTTTTCAAGCTGTTTCGCGGACTCCTCCAGGAGTGCCGGGTTGGCCTGTTCCGCTGCCTCGACGATGCGCCGGTAGTCTTCCTGCGGAAACTTGGCGTCGATGGGGAGCCACACCGGACCCTGATCATCCCGCCCGGGAAATTTCACCGCGAACTCGACGCGGTCGTTGCTCCCGGCCTTCGTCGCCACGTTCGTCTCGTACTGTTCGCGGGTGAGTATCTGTTCGAGCAGGGCTCCGAGCTGGATCTCCCCCCATGTCCCGCGTGTCCTGACATTGGTGAGGACCTTCTTGAGGTCCCCCACACCGGTCGCTAGCGCTCTCATCTCCCCGAGCCCGAGCTGGACCTGCTCCAGGCGCTCGCTGACGTGCCGGAACGACTCGCCGAGCCGCTGCTCCAGAGTTGTCTTGAGCTTCTCGTCAACCGTCTCCCGCATCTTCTCCAGCTGGCGGCTGTTGTCCGCCTGTATGGAAGCGAGCTTCCCTTCCACGCTGTCGCGGACTTTGTCGAGCTTCTCGCCTGTGGTCTGGGACACGGCACCGAGCTGACCTGCAAACGAATCGAGCTGACCACGCTGAAGGGAAGCGATTTCAGCGAGGCGGGATTGAAGTGAATCCGCGCTGGAACGAAGAGCTCTCTGGATCTCCTCCCTGTCCTGTTGCGCCGATCGTTCGGAGGCTTCCCTCGACCGGGCCGATTCATCGCGCAGGAGACGGTCGACGGTTTCAATCGATGACTTGAGCGCTTCAAGACGGACCAGGAGATCACCCCCCCCATCGCCGGCAGGACGCCGGAGGAGGATCAGGAGCACCACGAATACAGCCAGAAGAAGTGCGAGCGTGATAATGAGGAGGGTTTCTGACATGGCCGGGACATCTCAGAGGTCGTGGGAAGAATGCCGGAGGGGCATCAATCCCCTCCGGCACCTTCAATATATGCCACAATCAGATTGAAATGCAACGAAGGCGCCCGGACTCCACCGGGGGGGGGAGCATCTCAGGCAGCGACCTGGAGGACCTCGGTTATCGCCTGGACGAATGCCTCCTTCGGCATGGCGCCCATCGCCATCTGGGGTTTCCCTTCCTTCGGGATAAAGAGGATTGAGGGAATGCTGCGTATCCCGAACATGGATGCCAGTTCCTGCTCCTTCTCCGTGTCAACCTTGTAGATGTTGATCTTCCCGGCGAATTCCTTCGACAGCTCTTCCAGCACGGGCGCCACCATTTTGCACGGCCCGCACCAGTCCGCGTAGAAATCGACGATGCAGGGAATATCGCCGGCAAACGACCATTCCTTGTTCTTCTCGAAATCGAAAACCTTCTCCTGGAATGTCTGTTTTGTTAAATGCTCCATGTAAACTCTCCCTTGTGTTAGTAGGTTCTAAGCATAAGATGCATGGAACCCCACAAAGGGTCAGGCCGACCATGGAGGGAGTGCCCGGGAAGAGCGAGCTTACTGCATGACTGATGCAGCGGCTTCGTTTATGGCCTGCCGGAACTGCTCAATGGATTCCCCGAAAACGCGGACGGTGGAGCGCTGTTTCTTCTCTTCCTCATCAATGCGGTTTTCCGAAATCGAGATGAACTTCCTCCCGTTTTTCGCTTCTTTGACGTCCACGTAGTACGTCGTCTTCCCAGCCCTGACCATGGTTGAGTACATCGTTGCGGCGGTGGTATCGCTCATGAAACCCTCCCTGTGGATTTTGTGTCGTCAGATGGATACAGCACATTGAGAATACAGGGCTGGATCTCTTTTTCCGAGAGGAAAGACTCCGGCGGGAGGGCACAGCCCAAGAAACCGCCCCGTCAAGCGGGGCGCATTCTACCGGGAGGGGGGAAGGACCCGGGGAGCTCTACCCGTGTCACCGGCGGCGCCGGCTGCGTCACCGGGGTCGAGTAGCCGTCCCCGCCGGGAGCCCTTCCTGCGCGATCATGTAGGCAAGGAGCGCTTCGGCGATTGCTCCCATTTCGAGCTCGCGCGGGTTCACCTTGTCCGGCGTGTCCTTATCCGAGTGGTGATAGTCGAAGTACCTGTGGTTCTCGGGGTCCAGTCCGAACCCGGGGACACCTGCGGCGACCATGGGGGAGATGTCCGCCCCGCTCCTCCCCGCAAGGAGCCGGCCGGCGTTCACCTTTTCCATAACGGGTTTCCAGCGTAAGACCTGTGTGCGGACAGCGGAATCGGCATCGACAAAAAAGCCTCTCGGGGCAAATCCCCCCGCATCCGATTCGATCATCGCAATGTGTTTTTCGGAGCGCCTGAGCGGGTCCGCAATGTAACCCCGCCCCCCCCGGAGGCCGTTCTCCTCGTTCATGAACATCACGGCCCGGATCGTCCGCCCCGGCTTCAGTCCGAGCGTCCGGATGAGATCAAGCGCCTCGATTGCCTGCACGCATCCTGCGCCGTCGTCGTGCGCCCCGGCACCTTTGTCCCACGCGTCAAGGTGCCCTCCCACGACGATCACCTCGCCCGGTTTCTCCGTCCCGGTGATCTCTCCTGTCACGTTCGCCGATGGTGCATCGGGGAGGGTCCTGCATGAAAGGGTCAATCTGACCCGGAGCGGCTCGCCCGCGCGAAGGAGTGCGCTCAGTTTCTCCGCATCCTTAGTGCTTATCGCCGCAGCCGGGATTTTCTTCACGCTGTCCTGATATCCCATCCCGCCGGTATGGGGGACGCCGTCGATCGCGAGCGTCATGGAACGGACCAGGGCCGCCACGCAACCGGATTTTGCCCCCTGGACAGCCCCCCGGTACCGCTGTTCAACCGCCCGTTCATATGCTTCGAACGTGTTGAGCAGCGACGGATCCATGGGACGGTTGAAGAATACGATTTTCCCCGAGGCGGCGGTCCCGAGATGTTCCAGCTCATCGAACGACCTCACCTCCACCACACCGGCGGTTATACCGCCGGCGGGAGTCGCGATGCTCCCCCCGAGTGCACATACGGCCATGGGAATATTCGCCTTACCGGGGATAACAAGGAACGCTTTCTCGGTCGTCCCCCGCTCCCAGCGGGGGACCATGACTTGCTCCAGATGCACGTTGCTGAATCCCCTCTCTTCCATCAGCCTCTTCGCCAGTTCCACTGCAGTGTCAGCCCCGGCGGAGCCGCTCAGGCGGTGCCCTGCGTGCGACGTCAACCGCTCCAGCATCCCGTAGGCACCGGGCCTGCCGAGCCCTGCGCGGAGGAGCTTTCCGGCGATGGGATCATACCCGTTTGTCGAATCGGTGACCTGCCCGGAAGCCGTGAGGCACCCGGCAAGCAGGAGCGGGACGAAGAAGGGAATTTTCACTTCGCATACCTCCGCCTGATCCCCGGAATCAGATACTCGTCGAACGCGCGCTGCTGATCGAACGACGGGGCAAACCCCCAGTCTCTGCGGGCGGCGCTGTCATCGACGTCCTCGGGCCACGAATCGATAATCGCCTGACGCTTGTCGTCAGGCCGGAATGTGATGTCGGCCCCCTCAAACGCACGGAGCGCGATCGCACGGATTTCATTCGCCGAGGGACTGAAGCTGGTGATGTTGTACACCGATTGCGAAAGCAGCGATGAAGGGGCGGCCTCCAGCCTGAGCAGTGCATTGATTGCGTCGGGCATGGCCATGAAGGGAATGCGGACGTCTTCCCGCACGAAACACTCGTAATGTTGGTTCTGCGCCGCCGCGTGCAGCATCTCGGGCGCATAGTCACTGGTGCCGCCGCTCGGCACCGTGACCGCACTGATGAGTCCCGGGAAGCGGATGCACCGGAAATCGACCCCACCCCGTTTCTCCGTGTCGGCGGCGAGCTGGCGGTAGTGACGCGCGTAATACCGCCCGAGGTGCTCGCAGTACAGCTTGTTGCATCCGTACATGGTGACCGGCATCGTCCAGTCTTTTTCCGCGACTTTTCCCGCCTTCTTCTTCGCGGAAACGGACGGGAGTCCGTACACCGCGATGGAGCTCGGGAACATGAACTTCACGGGGGAACCGTGCCACCGCGATTGTTCGACGGCAAGCTTGAGGAGGTACATCGTCCCTTCCACGTTGACTTTGTGCGCCGACTCGGGAGTAAACTCGGCGCGCGTGGAAAGGAGCGCCGCAAGGTGATAGATCGTGTGGATTTCGTACTCGCTCTGGAGACGTTCCATCAGCCGCTGCTCGAGTATGTCGCCGGTGATCGTCTCAGTGCATTTCGAGCGGAGGGATTCATCCACAGGGCGCAGGTCGATGGCGATGATGATGTTCGAACCGGAGGAAGCGAGGGCTTCGATCAGGCCGTGCCCCATCTCCCCGTTGGCGCCCGTAATCAGGGTCGCGGGTTTTCTAATGTGATCGCTCATGGCTCCGATTCTGAGTTCAGGGAGGGAACGTGAGGACAGCACGCAAGGATGACGAGCAGAACTCCGCGCAGAGGCGCGAGATGCGCGGGCTATGCGACAGCGGCAACGCCGGATCGTTCACAGCGTCGGTGTGCCGCTCCCCCCGCGTGGGCCGAAGCGCATCTGCGTCTGAGACCTGGTCCGGGTGCCCCCCGGAGGGAGCTTGGGTCTCTTATCTTCGGGGGTCGTCAGGTAGTTGATCCATTCGATCATTTCCTCGACCGGCCGCGCCTTCCGGAGGAAGCCTTCAAAGCGGGGATCCTTTACGGCGTCAAGCGTGTGCTGGTCGTCGTACGCGGAGACGAAGAGAAAAGGGGTCTTCTCGAACTCCGGCATCCCCCGCACCTCCCGATGGAACCTGATGCCGTCCATGACGGGCATGTAGATGTCGGAGATCACCATGTCCACTTTGGACTCCTTCATCTTCGCAATCCCCTCCTCACCGTTCTCCGCAAGGAGGACGTCCCATCCCTCCGACATCAGGACGCTTCGCATGATCAGCCGGTATTCCGGCTCGTCATCCACGACAAGTAGTGTCATTTCGCTGACCCCTTCGCGCAACTGAAAGCCGGGCGTTTCCTGTGGGAGACAGAACGTACAGCGCGCAAACCCCGGCCGATTGTCGAACTCTAGTGCTTCCCTCCACCGGACTTTTCGTCCTTGGCGCAGGTGGAGTCAGACGCACAGCAAGCCATCTTCCCCTCATCTTTCGATCTCATTTTTGAGCAGCACTCGGATTTCTTTGCAGATGCGGCCACGGATTGTTTCGATCCCTCCTGCGCCCGCTGTGAAAAGGCGACACCCGCGATGACAAAGACGAGTATGACGGCGATCTCTTTCATGTGCTTCATCTTCGTGGGTTCCTTGCCGGCCTGTGACAGAAATAGTATAACTTTGATAAAATACGAGGAAGAAGGGAAACATGCAATCCCTCTCATCCCGCGTGCCGGTTCATGTGGGAGACCTTCAGGGTCCCCTTCCTGAGCGCGCGGCGTTTCATGTAGGCGAAGAGGACCGGTGTCACGACGAGGACATGGACCGCGGATGTGAGGAGGCCTCCGATCATCGGCGCAACGAGCGGTCGCATGACATCCGCCCCGGTCCCGCTGCTCCACATGATCGGGACGAGCGCTATCATTGCGGTCGCAACCGTCATCACTTTCGGGCGGAGACGGAGCACCGAACCCTCTGTCGCTGCTTCCGTGATGTCCTGCTCTGTCAGAGGACCGCGTTCCCCCCGCTCGTGCGCCCGGAGCCGCCTGTCAAGCGCCTCATGGAGGTAGACCACCATCACCACCCCAGTCTCCACGGCAAGGCCGTAAAGCGCGATGAAGCCCACCCAGACCGCGACAGAGAAATTGTACCCGAGGAAGTAGACCAGGTACACCCCCCCTACGAGCGCGAAGGGGACGGAGAGCATCACGACGAATGCCTCAAGGTAGTCCCTCGTGACGAAGTAGAGCATGACGTAGATGATGAGGAACACGAGCGGCATCAGAAGCTGCATCCGGCTTTTCGCCCGGATCTGGTTTTCCCATTGACCGCTCCACCGGATCGTGTACCCGGCGGGGAAATTCAGATCGCGGGTGAGCGTTTCACGGGCTTCACCGACGAAGCTCCCCATGTCGCGCCCCCTGACATTGAGGAGAACTATCGAGCGGAGCTGACCGTTCTCGCTCCCTATCATGGGGGGTCCGGGTTCCAGGGTGATCCCCGCCAGCGCGGAAAGGGGGACATAGGCCCGCCTGGGTAGCGGGGACTGGGACACCGCGGATTGCGGCGGCAGAGGCGGGGACGCCGCGGTCATTCCGCCCGACGGCATGCCGGCATCAGAAGCCGGGACAATTAAACCCGCGGACGGGGTTCCTCCGCCTGAGAGGTTCACCGGGACCGGGAGCGCCCGGATCGCATCAAGTGAATTCCGCAGGTCCCGATCATACCGGACCCGGATCGGAAACCTCTCCCGTCCTTCTATCACCGTCCCGATGTTCTCCCCTCCGAGCGCGGTTTCGATGACGTCCTGCACGTCGCCAACGGAGACCCCGTAACGTCCGACGGCATTCCGGTCGATCCGGATGTCGAGAAACATCCCCCCCTCAGAGCGCTCGGCATACAGGTCGGCCGTGCCCGGGATCCGGCGGAGTATCTCTTCCACCCTGAGTGCCAGGCCCTCCAGCGTATCAAGGTCCGTCCCGAACACTTTCACGCCGAGATCGGTCCGGATCCCGGTCGAGAGCATGTTGATCCGGTTGATGATGGGTTGCGTCCATCCGTTCCGGACGCCGGGGATCTGGAGCTTCCTGTCCAGCTCGGCAACGATGTCGTTCTTCGTCAACCCGGGACGCCACATGTTCTTCGGCTTCAACAGAATGATCGACTCGATCATGCTCAGGGGGGCGGGATCCGTGGACGTCTCTCCCCTCCCTGCCTTGCCCAGGACTGTCTCCACTTCCGGCACCGTGCGTATGGCGGCGTCCTGAACCCGGAGTATCCTGTTCACTTCCGTGATCGAGGCGGAAGGGAGAGTCACGGGCATGAACAGGAGGCTCCCCTCGTCCAGCGGCGGCATGAACTCCGATCCCATGCTGAGTATCATCGGGACGGCGGCCAGAAGGGCGAGCACATTGAGTCCGAGTGCGGTCTTGCGGTATGTGAGCGCAAGCCGGATGACCGGCGCGTACAGCCTCGCCAGCACGCGCGTGACCGGATTCCTGTTCTCGGTCCTGAATCTGCCGCGCGTCAGGAGCGTCATGAGCATGGGGACAAGCGTGATCGCGATGATCGCCGATCCGGCGAGCACGAACGTCTTCGTGAATGCCAGCGGCCGGAACAGCTTCCCCTCCTGACCTTCGAGCAGGAACACGGGGAGGAACGACACGACCATGATCAGCACCGAGAAGAATATCGCGGGGCCCACCTGCTGCGCGGAGCGGATGGATATCGCGACATAGTCTTCGGTTGTGAGCGTCCCTTTCCGCTCCTGTGCCGCCGCGACGTTCCTGTGCGCGTTCTCGACAAGGACGATCGACGCATCCACGATCACGCCGATGGCGAGCGCGATCCCTCCGAGCGACATGATGTTCGAGCTGATCCCGAAGATCCTCATGAATATAAAGGCGATCAGGACTGCGAACGGGATCTCGATGATGACGCGGAGGACGCTCCTGATGTGGAGGAGGAACAGAAGCACCACCAGCGTCACGACAACCGCCGCCTCGACAAGCGCCCGCTGCAACGTGCCGACAGCCGCGGAGATGAGGGAACTCCGGTCGTAGGCGGTATGGATCTCCACCCCCGGGGGGAGCCCGGGCCGGATTTCATCGATCCTCTTTTTCACNNCCCTTCCCGTCCTTTTCCAGGGACCCGCGCCGGATATCTCCGCCGAGCTGGACCCGGGCGACCTGATGCAGCAGAACGGCGTTCCCCCCGGCGGTGGTCGCAAGAGGGATATCTTCGACGTCCTTCACCGAATGGATGTACCCCTGCCCGCGGACGAAGTACTCCGCATCCGACACTTCGATGATCTTCCCTCCGACGTCGTTGTTGGAACGCATGACGGCATTCCGGACATCGGCGAGCGTGAGGCCGAACGACTTCAGGAGGAGCGGGTCGACGTCCACCTGGTACTGCCGGACGAACCCTCCCACCGAGGCCACCTCCGCCACTCCCTGGACCCCCTGCAGGTTCAGCTTGATATACCAGTCCTGCACTCCCCTGAGCGTTCCGAGATCGTACCTCCCCTCCACCGTGTACCAGAAGACATGCCCGACGCCCGTGCCGTCAGGCCCGAGCTGCATCTTCGCACCCGCCGGAAGGGCTGACTGCACCGTGGAGAGCTTTTCCAGNNAACGACATCCCGAACATCGACTGGGCCCGGATGTCGTGTACCTCCGGAATCCCCTCGAGCGCCGTCTCGAGCGGGAACGTCACCTGGTCTTCCACGAGCTTCGGGGAGCGCCCCATCCACTCGGTGAATACGATCACCTGGTTTTCGGAGAGATCGGGGATCGCGTCAAGAGGGGTCGTGAGCATTCCCCAGATGCCGAACCCCAGGACTACCAGGTATGCGATGATGACGGCAAACCTGTTGCGCGCCGAGAATTCTATGATCCGCTCTATCATCTGTGTTCCCCTCCGGCGGGGGCTTCGAGCTGGCTCTCGGAATCGATGAGAAATCCACCGGTCGAAGCGACCATCTCCCCCTCGTTCGCCCCGCTCAGTATTTCAGTGAATGCGCCGGAGGTGAGTCCCGCGACTACAACGCGCGGCGCGAAGCGCCCCGGCTCTGTTTCGACCCATACGCGGGGGTGCCGCCCCGTGAAAAGCACCGCCGACGTCGGAACGACGAGAGCCTCCCGGGAAGCCTTCTTGAGAGCAATCCGGGCATACATGTTCGGTTTCAGCTTCCCCTCCGGGTTCGCCAGCTCCGTACGGACGCGGACAGTGCGGGAGTCCGGGTCGAGCACAGGCTCTATGAATCCGACCCGACCGTTCACCACAAGACCCGGGTAGGCGTCAAGCGTCACTTCCACGGAGTCTCCCTTTCGCACGGAACGTATATCCTGCTCGGAGACCGAGGCGATCACCCAGACGCGGGAGAGATCCGCCAGCTCAAAGAGTGTCATCCCCTCCTCGACGTACTGGCCTTCCACGACCGGTTTCCGTATCACCGTCCCTGCAATCGGAGAAGCATATGTCGCGGGGCTCTGCATGTCACGCTCACGCTCAAGGCGCTTGATCTGGGACTCGGTAATTCCGAACCGTTCCGCGAGCCGCCTCCGCGATGCCGCGATCAGCTCCCCTCTCGCGACGTCTTCCACGCTTCCCAGTGCGATCAGGTACTCCTTCTCTGCGGTGATCAGCTCAGGGCTGTAGATCGAGAGGAGCGGTTCCCCTTTTCGGACAACGGCACCCGTCCTGTCCACGAAGAGGTGCTCGATGCGTCCCCGTCCCCTTGCTGCGACGACCGACTGGGAGGGCTCCGCAAATGCGACGACGCCCGATGCAGAAACGGACACTGAGAGCGGCATCCACCTGACCGCCCACGTCGAAATGTTTGCCTGTACTCTTTGATCCGGCGAAATGACCACTTCCCCCCCCTTCGTGGCTTCATGCCCGCCCGGGCGTCCACCCTGTATCTTCTTCACGAGCGTCATCCCGCATATGGGACAGGACCCCGGTTTGTACGCAATCACCGAAGGGTGCATGGAGCACGTGTAGTACTCGACCCCTTCCGCGGGGGGCGCCGCGCCGCCCGCCTGACCGGTCCTGACGGGGCGGAGGAACAGGAGAGCCAGAACCAGCGCGACCAGAAGAAACGCTGCAATGACGACCGGAGTTTTTTTCATCGTTCATCCCTTTCTTCGTCAAGGTATGCCGGGTGAGATATGTCAGCGGAGATATGCCAGGTCTCTGACGCCGATGTCCTGTTCCAGTCCGGCGATCGAGCGCGCAAAATCCATCCTCAGCATCAATGCTTCCATCGTCAGGTCGCTCGACATCCTGCAGGAATCGAGCACCATGAGGAGATCTCCCCCGCCGGACCGATACGCTGCGAGGGCCAACTGGAGCGCCCCCTGTGCCCGGGGGAGCATCGTGGTCCGGTACACTTCCACCTGTTGCATGTCCGCGACCGCTCTCGAGTACCGGTCCCGGATCTCCGCGCGCACCATTGACCGCGATGCGGCGAGAGCGGCAGCGGCCCTGCCGATACGGGCCTCAGACTCATCGATCTTGCCGGACCTGGCGCCGAGAGCCCACGGGGCGAACGGAAGCGTGATACCCGCAGTCACTGTCCAGCCGTTGAATCCGGTCATCGGGGCGGTCATGTACTGGAGGCCGATCCTGAGATCGGGGATGTATTCCTGCCGGGCCGCGGAGAGAAGGGCCTGCTGTTCGAGAACTGCGAGCGAATCGTGCTGGAGCATCGGCCGGTATTCCATCCCCCTCGCGAGAAGCGTTTCAAGAGAGACATTGAGAACGAGCGAATCGGGCATGACGGCGATCCCCAGAGTATCGCTCTCCGGCCGGTCAAGTATTGCCATGATCATCGACTTCATGCCGAGCTCCTTCTGCCGGAGCGAGACGATCAGGTTGTCGTTCCTGGCGGATTCCAGCGACGCCTTCAGGACTGACTCCTCCCCCGCGCTCCCGGCACCGTACCGGGCCCGGACCACCGCAAGAGCTTCGAGAAGCAGCTCTCCGTTTCGGCGGGTGAGCAGGATCGATTGCTGGAGATACCAGAGCTCCGCATAGGCGGACTTCAGCCGGTAGAGGACATCGAACTCCTTCTCCATATGATCATGGTGGGCGTGTTCCGCGTTGATCTCCGCAATCTCCCGTCGGGTCGAGAGCTTCGCCGGGAACTGGAGCATCTGCATGATCTCGATTCGGGAAAACATCGCTTCGGAATAGCGGAACTGCGGCATCCCTTCCCTCATGAATATGAGCTCCGGCGGAGGGAGCGAGGCCTCCTGCGGGACCCTGGCACCCATGACGGCCATTTGCTGGCGTGCCGATTCGATCTCGGGGTTCCGGTCGAGCGATTCCTCAACGAGATCCCACAGCCGTGTGGTATCGGCCGTGGCGGACGGAGAGAGGGCGCGGAAAGGCCACATTGCGACAAGGAGACCGCAGAGAAGTGCTGTCATGATGTACCCCGGGTAATTGTTGTGAGGCAAAGACAGGGATGGNNGACGAATGGATGATGGGAATATCGTCGGGGGCAAATTGAGAAGGGGTCGAAGCAGAGACCTGTGGACTGGAGAAAAACGAACGAGGAGCGAAACCGGACTGACAAATGACGCACGGACCCGGATCATACGAGCATTTCTGAATCCGGAGGAATTCATTCGTATTCGCTGCGGCCGCGATGGAAGGAGAGCAGCACGGCTTTCCTTTCAGGACCTCCCCCCCTCCTTCTCCACCGTCCATGTGACAGAGAGGGCACATCATTGAGCCGACGGGTTTCGGCATCGGGCATGAATCTACCAGGATCGGCAGACCGACATTGAAAATCAGGAAGAGAGACGCAAACAGAATCCGGGATATTTTTGGGCGGGTCAGTCGCATGGCTGTAGAGAATATATACAACAAGTCTCGCAATTGCAAATTGGCGATTTACCTCACAAAAACCCGGGGAACTCGCTCTGAAATGTGGCAGGTCACTTCGTAAGGAATCGTCCCCAGAGTCTCCGCGATATCCCACGCCGTGATCGACCGGGTTCCGTCGGTGCCAATAAACGTCACCTCGTCTCCGGTCTGGCATTCCGGATCCGTTCCGACATCGATCATGAGATGGTCCATGCATATCGTCCCTACCACGGGGTGGAGGTTCCCCCGGATGAGCGCAGACGCCCGGTTTGTCAGGAGCCTCGTATATCCGTCGCCATAACCGATCGGTACCGTTGCGATTGTCGTCCTCCCCGGGGCAAAGAAGCGGCGGCCGTATGAAATGCTCGTCCCCTTCCCGACCTTCCGGAGCATGCTGATGTTCGAAACCAGAGACATCACCGGCATGACCGGATGCCGCTGGGTCATCGACCGCGATGGCGGATAACCGTAGAGCATGATGCCGGGCCGCACCATGTCGAACCGGGCATCCGGCAGTGAGATCACCGCACCGCTGTTCGCCATATGCCGGAGAGGGACTTCTATCCCCATCCGCCGGAGCCTCTCGATGACTTCATTGTACCGGGCAATCTGACCATTTGCAAAAGTGGTATCCGGATCCTCAGAGGTCGCAAAATGACTGTAGACGCCCGCCAGCTCAACATGGGGAAGCCGGAGGAGCGATGCGATATCCGCCGGGGCGGCGTCATCGGGAAACCCGAGCCGCCCCATCCCGGTGTCCACTTTCACGTGAACGGCAGCATTCCCCCGCCGCAGCGCCGCGACACGGCTGATGGAAGCAGCCCCTTCAGCGGTACTCACGGAGAGCGCGATCCCTTCCGCCATCGCGGGGTCGATCATGGATGGGGGAGGGACCTCGAACACGAGGAGGGGATGAGCGATCCCGCTCCCTCGGATCTGGAGCGCTTCCGATACGCGGGCGACTGCCAGGGCGTCAACCCCCTCCCGGATCGCTTCACGGGAGAGCTCAATCATGCCATGCCCGTATGCGTTCGCCTTGACCACCGCCATGATCCTGGTCCCCTCCCCGCAGTACGAGCGGACAGAAGCGATGTTGCGGCGGAACGCGTCCAGGCTTACCAGTGCGCGCGTATGAGAGGAATTCATCGGGCGTGTGATGTCCGGTGGTTGAAAGGACAGGAGGAAATATCGACAGAGGGATGCTGACTTGCAACTCGCAGACTGACTGATTGATTTTGCTTCACGCCTTTGGTATGTTACCAACCAATCCGCCGCGCCGGTTCGCGGCAGCCCACTTTCCTCAAACATGATTTCACCGACCCGGACTCTACCGATGAAACGGCTCCTGGTGATTCTCGCAGCGGCGTGGCTTTTCCCATCTTCTGTCGCTCAGAAGCGCGCGTTCACGCCTGCCGACTTCTGCAGGATCACGAACGTGGAAGACCCGGGTTCGGACGACTTGACGACAATGCACAGGAACCAGGCCATGAACCTACAATGAGGACGAAAGAACAGATCGTCGCAAACTGGCTCCCTCGGTACACAGGGACGCCTCTCGATGCGTTTGCGAAACACATCCTGCTTGTGAACTTCAGTGCCTACGTCGAGCAGTTCGCCGCATGGCACAACGTGCCGGTGCGGGGAAAAGACAAGCCGATGCCCAACGCCACCGCCCGCGGCATCACGATCATCAATTTCGGGATGGGGAGCGCCAACGCGGCAACGATGATGGATCTCCTGGCGAGCATCAGGCCGAAGGCCTGCCTGTTCCTTGGAAAATGCGGGGGCCTCAAGAAGAAAAACAAACTGGGGGATTTGATTCTCCCCATCGCCGCCATCAGGGGCGAGGGGACCTCGATCGATTACTTCCCCGCCGAAGTCCCCGCACTCCCGTCGTTCAATCTGCAGAAGGCGATCTCCACGACGATTCGCAACCACGCGCGCGACTACTGGACGGGGACTGTCTACACGACCAACCGCCGGGTGTGGGAGCACGACGAATTGTTCAAACAGTATCTTCGACGGATCCGGGTGATGGCGATCGACATGGAAACCGCGACGATATTCGTCACCGGCTTCTTCAACAAAATCCCGACCGGTGCGCTGCTCCTCGTCTCCGACCAGCCGATGATCCCGGAGGGGGTGAAGACGGCAGAGAGCGACCACAAAGTGACCAGCGAGTTCGGGGACATCCACCTGCGGATAGGCATCGATTCGCTTGCAGAGCTGATCAACAATGGACTGACGGTCAAGCACCTCAAATTCTGACGCCGGAGCTCCGGAACGAGGCCTCCATGAACGGATTCACCTTCCTCCTGGTACTGACTGCACTCTGCTCAACCGGTCCGGAAGAGCGGCAGGCAGGGAAGGGGACATCCCCTGCTCCTCTCCTCAAACCATTCGGCACGATGACGGAACAGCGCGCTTCCCACGCAGCCACGCTCCTGCCGGACGGGAGGGTGCTGATCACGGGGGGGTTCCGGAAAGAACACGGCGGGGAGGACGAAACCTACTCTTCGACCGCCGAAGTATTCGATCCGCGCACGAAAAAGTTCGGTTACACGGGNNGAGATGTCGTACACGCGGGGAGGGCACACGGCGACGCTCCTGACGGGGGGCCTGGTGCTCATCACGGGGGGCTGGAACCTCATGGGGGTTTTATCGAGCGCGGAGCTGTACGATCCGGCAAGCGAGAAATTCACGACGATCGGGAGCATGAGCATCCGCCGGGGAGGATGTACCGCGACACTTCTGAACGACGGCCGCGTCCTGATCTGCGGCGGGACCGGACGGGATGTGACGGCGAGCGCTGAACTGTTCGACCCGGTAAGGAAGAGTTTCACCCCGACCGGCAACATGACCGTCCCGAGGTATTCTCATACCGCGACGCTCCTCCCGGGAGGGCGGGTACTCGTCGCCGGAGGGTTGACGCGCCGCGATGCGGTCCTGGCATCTGCCGAAGTCTATGACCCGGGGACAGGCACGTTTAGCGCGGTCGGGGACATGGCGGAGCAACGCTGCAAGCAGGCGGCGGTCGGACTCTCCGGAGGTGAGATACTGATACTGGGGGGGACGGACCAGACGGCCTGGAGAGGGGACCTCGCGCTGATCGAGCGGTTTGACCCGGAGAGGGGAAATTTCATCAGGATCCCGGACATGAAGCGGCCGCGGGCCAGGTTCGGCATGGCGGTTGCGCCGCTGGCGGACGGAAGCCTGATCGTCGCAGGGGGGGACCGGGCGATCGAGCTGTTGAATTCCGCGGGCGGAGAGGCGGAGCCTTCAATCATCGCATCACTCGACCGGACGTACAGCTATTCCACAGCGACGACACTGTACGCCGGGTCCGTCCTGATACTGGGTGGATACGACGAAAAGGGTGAGACAACGGACAGGGCATGGCTGTTCAGGAAATAGCGATCAGGGAATTCTGGCGGACGTTCCTGCGGACAGAAGAAGCGATGTTCGGGGGAGACGGCGGCGCCGCTGAGCTTACGGAATTTATCGGGCGCGTCCATCGGGACCTGGAATTCGACATCGGCCCCCTCGCAGGGGGGAGGAGAGAGATTATCATCAGCGCCGGCGGCATCCGTGAGGCGTTCCCGTCGGTCGAGGCCCTCGCCCGGGCCGCTCCTCCGCTCACGCGCTGGAATGTCGTCGCGTACCGGCGGCGGCACGCGGTCAGCGGGACCGTCACATTTCAGGGACTCTCGCTCTCTCCGGAAAATGTCCGGTTCGAGTTTTCGCCGGGCGGACCGGGCGAAGGGATCGTCCTCTACATGCCCGGGTACACACGGGAGGAGCACTCCCGGTATCTGGCGCTTGCACTCCTGATGCTCGACGCCCTGCTCGGGGAGTACGACGTTGAAATGAAACTCGGCAGCATCATGATCGAGCATCTCGGCCCCGAGCGCGGAGCGCGCGCAATGACGCTCGATCACCTCCCACGCGTTTTCGACGCCTCTCTCCATGAGTCACGGACCTGAGATTCCAGTCACACAGGCCGTCCGGTTCCTGCGGGAGAAGAATATCCCGTTCGAAGGGCATCTGTACCGGTACGAAGAGCACGGGGGGACGGCAGTCGCCGCAGCAGCGCTGAATGCGCCGGAGCACGCAGTGATCAAGACGCTTGTGATGGAAGACGAACGGGGGAAGGGGATGATCGTCCTGATGCACGGGGACCGTGAGGTCTCGACGAAGGAACTGGCCCGGTTCCTCGGGGTCAAGACCGTCGTCCCTTCCGATCCCGGCCAGGCTATGCGCCGCACGGGATACATGGTCGGGGGGACGAGCCCGTTCGGCACGCGCACAGACCTCCCCGTGTATGCCGAGGCGACGATCTTCCCGATGCCACGCGTGTTTATCAACGGGGGGAAACGGGGGTTCCTCGTCTCGATCGATCCTGCGGAGATCAAACGAGCCCTCCCGGTGACGGAAGTCAGCGTCGGGATCATTCCCACCCAGGGGGGGCACGCCTGAGAGCGTCCCGTCCCGGCACAGGAACTACCGCACACGTCCGGATGTTCATTCGACATGCAGACATATGCCGCCACGACGGACGATATCACGGTCAGCGTGCGCCCGGTCTACCTCGACGGGCAATCGAACCATATCGAGCGTAAGTTCGTCTTTGCGTATTTCATACGGATCGAGAACAACAGCGGCGANNGTCCAGGAGGTCGAGGGGGAGGGGGTCATCGGCCAGCAGCCGGTGATTCCCGCGGGGGGCATACACGAATACAGCAGTTTCTCTGTCCTGGAGACATTCGAAGGATCCATGGCGGGGACGTATCTTATGGAACGACCGGGGGGGGAGCAGTTCTCGGTAACGATCCCGCGATTTGTGCTCCGGGCTGCTGCGAACTGACCCCGGCAGCAGCCGGCGGCACGATTCCTGTCGCGCGAAGCCGTATGAGGACGATTTCCGGACGGTTGCCTGTCCTGACCGGAGGCCCCCATGTTCCGACGCCGCTTGAGACATAGAAGTGCGTCTCCCCTTTCACCGCCTCTCCCCGGCTGACTTCGTACACCGCTTCGGTGATCTTGTTCAGGGGCCAGAGTTGTCCATGATGCGTGTGCCCCGAAAGCTGGAGGTCGATTCCCTTCCCCGCCGCTTCTTCGAGCCGGAAAGGCTGGTGATCCATCAGCACCACGGGGTACGAGGTGTCGACTTCCGCCATCAGCGACTCCAGNNGCAACGCTGTCGCGAAGCATCGTTATCCCGTGTTCCTCCAGGTATGCACAGGCGGGCCCCGCCCCCCCGATATACTCGTGGTTCCCGGTCACGGCAAACACCCCCTGGTTCGACCTGATGGTGCGGAGAGTCTCTCCCAGGTTCTCCTTTATGACCGGAGCCAGGTCTTCATCGACGATATCCCCGGGGAGGAGGACGACGTCAGGCTCGAGTCTGTTGATGCGGTCCACAATCGACCGCAGGCGCCTCCGGCCGATGATTGTTCCCAGGTGGATGTCCGATGCGGCCACGATCCGCAGCGTGTCCCGTTTTCCGTCTGACCTTTTCCGGACGGTGATGTCGATCTCCCGGATTCGGGGGTAAAGAGCGTTCAGATGCCCCCCGATGAGCGTCAGAAGGACCAGCGCAGTCACCGCCCACCCGGTCACGAGCCTGGAGGCCGGATAGTTTCCGGTCACAAACGAGGGGAAGAACGGAATGAAGTGATTGGCGAGACGGAGGAGATCGAGAAGGACCACTGCCAGGAGGAAATAAAGCATCGCGGCAAGCCAGAACGAACCGACCCATACAAGCGCCGCAGAAACGGGGGACAGCCAGGCACGCTCCAGGAACCTCCCGGCAATAAACGCCAGGGCCAGAAACAGGAAGAGGACCAGGCAGGGGACGCGCAGAGGCGAGCCGGCCGGTATCGCCTCCCACCCCCGGAGGAATATGTAGAAATTCGTAAGGCCGTAAACGAAAAAGAATACGGCGAAGAAGACAACCATGTTCACTTTTTTCATCGCGGGCCGGTCAGGCGCCGGCCGGGGCGGTGATGGCGCGCTCGACAGCCTTCACTTCGTGCATCAACTGTGCGAACATGTCCGGGGTCAGCGACTGTTCGCCGTCCGAGAATGCNNAGGTCATGGCGCCCCGTCCCGTGACTCGGATCAACGATGATCGGAAGGTGCGAAAGCAGCTTGACCGCGGGGACAAGGTTGAGGTCGAGCGTGTTCCGCGTGTACTCCACGAATGTCCTGATCCCGCGCTCGCACAGTATCACGCCGGAGTTCCCTCCGGAAAGAAGATACTCGGCACTCATCAGGAGCTCGTTCAATGTCGCGGCGAAGTTCCGCTTGAGCAGGACCGGCTTCCCCACACCCGAGAGCGCCCGGAGCAGCTTGGTGTTGTGCATGTTCCGGGCCCCCACCTGGAGCAGGTCCGCGTACCGGGCAACGAGGTCCACCTCCGACGACTCCATGACCTCGGTGACGATCCCCAGCCCGGTTTCCTCCCGTGCCAGGGCAAGCAGCTTCAGGCCTTCCTCCCCGAGCCCCTGGAAGGCATAGGGGCTCGTCCGCGGCTTGTACGCTCCCCCCCGCAGGAGATCAGCGCCGGCGTTCTTCACGGCGCGCGCGGTCGACAGGATCTGTTCCTCGCTCTCGACGGAGCAGGGCCCCGCGATGACGGCGAGACGCCCCCCTCCGATCTTCACCCCTGCGACATCAACGACCGTGTTCTCGCGCCTGAATTCCCTGCTTGCCAGTTTGTACGGTTTGAGTATCGGTATGACATCCTCCACCAGCGGCAGGAGGGAGAACTGCTCCTTCTTCAGGAGGCGCTCATCCCCGATCACCCCGATGATCGTCCGTTCGACTCCCTGCGACAGGTGAGCCTTCAGGCCGAGTTCCTCGACGCGTCCGACCACATGGCGCACGTCTTCCGGCGTGGCCCGCGCGCTCATGACGATGATCATGTACCACCCTTTCCGAGTTAAGAGTTCACAGTCCCTTGATGACGACGATTGTCTCATCGTCGTGCTGCACGGCCCCGTTGGAAAACGCGGCAAGTTCCCCGATGATCGCGTCGCGTATCGCCCCCGCGTTTTCCCCGGCCCGCCCGGAGAGGATGTCCACCAGGCGATCCTCGCCGAAGAGATCCCCCGCTCTGTTGTGCGCCTCGGTCACGCCGTCGGTGACGAACAGCATGACGTCCCCCGGGCCGTACCGCACGACCTTCTCTTCGATCTCGGAGGAAAACACCCCCGCGTTGTTGAGACCGAGCCCGAGCCCCCTGGGGGTGATCGCGACGACCCTTTTCTCCGCCGCCAGGAAATGATAGAGGGGGAGATGGCCCGCCCTGGCAAGGACGAACGACTGCTCCTGGGGAGCAAACGCGGCCCCCACCGCAGTCACGAACGAGCTCTTCTCCATGTCACCGCACAGGAGACGGTTCGCGCGGATGAACAGATCGGCGGGGGAAAGACCGAAGCCGTGGAGGGAGCGGAGTATCCCCTGGACTTTCGACATGTAGAGGGCCGCCGATGTCCCCTTCCCGCTCACGTCCCCGACGACGACGGTCAGATGGTCCGTGCTCCCGTTCAGATAGTCGAAAAAGTCCCCCCCGACCTCCAGCGCCGGAAGCGAGGAGCCGGCGATTTCGAGTCCTTTCACGACCGGCGTCTTCTGCGGGAGAGAGGCAAGCTGGATGCGCCGCGCAATGGCCAGTTCGTGTTTCATCCTCTCCTTCTCCGCGAGCTCCTCGTAGAGGAACGCGTTTTCCATCGCCATGGCGGACTGGACGGCCGCCGCCGCAAGGAATTCGTAATCCTCCCGCCGGTATGTCGCCTCGGACAGCTTCTCCCCGAGGACCAGGGCGCCCAGAAGGTGCTGGCGGGAACGGACAGGGACGATAAGGTAAAATTCGCTCAAACGGAATGCCGCTTTCAGCGCCGGGGGGAGATAGTCCACGTGTATATGCTCCCCCGCATCCTGCAGCACCCGGTACAGGCCGTTCTCGACGAGGGTGCAGAACCGGCCCCATGACTCCTGCTCTATCCCGTAACCCACCCGGCATGCCGAGACCTCCCCGGAACGAAAAAAGAAGACGCCCGCACGTTTTACCCGCACTAGATCCGCGATCTTTCCCGTGAGCGCGGCACCGAGGTCGGCCATGCTCAGTTTCGTTGCGAGGACTTCCGTCAGCTCGTTCACGGCCTGCCGGTAGTCGTACCGCGTCCGGTAGTATTTCCTGTCGATCCACTTCTGCCCCTCTTTCCTGATCCGCCAGAGGAGATACCATGCCGCCGTACCGAGAGCGATGAGCGCGAAACGGTTCATCCACTCCTTCGTGCTCGCCAGCGCGGGTTCATCCACGGCCTCGATCGTCGATCCATGAATCAATATGGCGGGGAGATTCAGATTGAGCGACGGGAGTGCGATAAAGATATTCACCAGAACGTTCGCCATCAGTATCCCCCATACGACCGAAACGAGCGAATACTGAATGTTCCGCCTGATGCGGAGATTGAGGTCGAGCAACCGGTAACGGCCTATCACGTAGAGATAGGAGAGGGTGACCACAAGGACAAGCAGACCCAGGCACGCGACGGCATTCAGGCCGATGCTGTTCGGTCCGGCGATCGCCTGGTAGACGATCACCCCGACAAGGTACAGTCCCAGCGCACCCCAGGCCCAGTTGACCAGCCTCCCCATTTTCCTGTGTTCGGCTGTGGCGCCTTTCCGGTAAACGATGTTCACCACGACGTAAAAAATGAACAGCAGGGCCATTCCCGCACCGGCAAGAACCTGCTGCTTGAGCAGCGAGAACGTGAGCGTCCCGATCACGATCGCTCCGCCCACCCACGGGATCCAGCGCCTCGACAGGAGGTCAGGCCGCTCCTTGGGGAAAAAGGCAATCGATCGCATCGCGATCGCGGCTCCCCCGATCAGGGAAA
>PMND01000052.1:38584-39599 GCA_003161955.1 Ignavibacteriota bacterium
CGCTTCGTAGACGATGGTCTTCCCCGTCTGTCCGCGCCGGAGTATCAGGTCTGCGTCCAGCGCCGTCTTGAATCCCTCGCCGTTGATCCTGAAGAGAAGGTCTCCCACTTTTAACCCGGCCCGGTCCGACGCCCCTCCGGGGGTCACGTCCGTGACTGCAATGAAGTCCCTTATGAAGAGGGGGAATGACCCGGGGATGTCATGCATGCGGACGGCATTGTCAGCGAACGAGCGGGTGGAAGGCCGGTACGTTCGGAGATGGAGTATCGAATCTCCCGGAACGGGACCGAGCAAGGCCCCGAGGGCGGACGAATCCCTGACCGTGATCCCGTTGATTTTGTCAACCAGATCCCCGACCCGGATTGTGTCCTCCTGCCGGACTTTCGTTGCTCCCGGGGAGTGCGCGCTGTTCCCCCCCTCAAGGCACGGGATCGGTTTGGTGACATACAGGGTCATCAGTCCCGGCGTCTCGGCGAATATGTTCTCGTCGGTCGGTTGGCTGGCGAAATTGACGAATGTCACGCACGCTCCTGCGGCAAGGAGCGCCGACAGGAGACCGAAAACCGTCCGCGCGAGGGCTGGATATCTGTCAAAAATGCTCATTGGTGCTCCGGCAATGTGAGCGTTCCTCTTTAGTTAACGAGGGGCGCCGGAAGAAGTTGCCTCAACGGAAGAACTCCCCTATNNTTATAATGGGAAGAATCCCCGAGAGAATCAACGGAAGCGCGCACCTTGAAATTCATGGACGGATCGCGTATACTCCCCCCGTGAACCATCACTCAGATCCTGCACGGGACGGCATGATATCCTGGAAAACACTCTCCCGCACACAGGTGCTCCGGCGGGGAAAATTTCTCACGCTCGAAGATCACGACGTGGAGTTGCCGGACGGGCGGGTCATCGAAGGATGGCCGTGGCTCGTGATGCCCGACTACGTCAACATTATGGCGGAGACCCCCGGCGGGGAATTTGTCTGTTTCAGACAAACAAAGTACGCGATCGGCGAAGGTACGTC
>PMND01000141.1 GCA_003161955.1 Ignavibacteriota bacterium
TTCTTGATGAGTAGATAGAAATCCTGCGGCATAAGATTGAAACAATCTTACCACAGGAGGAGTTATGAGTGAAAGCGATTATCAGGATCTCTGGCATTACTCAGAACGATTCACGAGGGATCCGCTGCAGATGAGCGAGCTGATAATCATGGCATGGAAGGAAGGCGAGAAGCTGGGAGAGAGATGCAGCCTGAAGCTGATGAAATCCGCAATGCACTTTCGGTCGAAGGAATTGAACAACCGGTCGGCTTTTCCTTGCAAAGAGGTCGGGAAGAGTGCTATCGATGCTTGGCGCAAGGAGCTCGTATACGGGATCGTCAGTATAGTTAATACTCTGCTGATTAGGGGCGAATTAGAGCGGGGGGAGGCAGGTGCGATTTTTATCCAGAGTCTGCTCTCTTGCCGTTAGACGACGGGGCAATCTTCAAAAGCGGTATTTATTTAACGAATTTGACCCGGATAGTCGACGGCATCGGACTATCTCCCCCCCCAGAGTCCGGGGTGGTTTATCAGGCTCCCTTTTCCTATCTTTGAGTTAATACCGATTTGGTGCCGTTCCTTCGCCCTCTCTAGTCCAAACGGACCCCGGTCCTGTTCACCGTCTTCGTTCTTCACGTCTTTCATAACAACTCTGGAGGCACCGTAATCCTCATGAAGGGCAAAGCGAATCTGGTCACTACAATGCGGGTGGGGTATCTGGCGGGTGGGATATTCGTTCTTTCACTGATCATAAGGCTGATAGCGAATTCGTACCTCTCCGACACTCTGCACGCGCCGCTGAGTGGTGACGAGCCGACGTATGTAAATATCGCGTTGAATCTCCTTTCGGGGTCGGGATACAGCATGAACGGAGTGGACCCGACAGCGTTCAGAGCGCCCGGGTACCCTCTCTTCCTGGTCTTCGTGTTGTTCCTGACGGGGAAAAGCCTGCTCCTTGCGCGAATCGTCAACATACTGATGGGGGCAGTAACAGTCGTCCTGGTCCTCCTGCTCGGGGAGAGGATGTTCGATCGGACCACGGCGCTGATTGCATCACTGGTCCTCTCGATCTACCCGGTGTTCGTGGGTATCTCCGGCGAGCTGATTTCTGATACGCTTTTTGTCTTCCTTGTGTGCGCTTTTCTCCTCATGATCGCCCTGGCGGGGGACAATGCCAGGTCCCGGTGGGCGATGCTGGGCGCCGGGCTGTTTCTGGGGTGGGCGCTCGTAACGCGGACCGAACTTCTTGCATTTTTCCCGTTCCTGATCGTGTGGTCCTATTTCCACTTCAGGAAGACCGGGACAGTCGGCCGCGCTCTCATCTTCCTGTTGCTCCCTGCAATGTGCTTTGCGCTTCCCTGGGTGTACAGGAATTATACGTTGTATAACAAATTTACAATGACGACAGGCGTCGGTGCAGTCGCCTGGGGGGTTCACAATCCCAAGACATTCGGAGACTGGACGCTGATGGGCGGATGGTACCCCCCCAAGGACAGCCTCCTCAGTAACGCCGGCGAACGCCCCCCCGCGCTTCGTAACCCGGCAACCACGTATCTTCCGGAACGCGAGTGGGACAGGCAGCTCCTGGCCAGGGCGATCCAGTCGATCAAGAGCAATATCAGATCGATGCCGAAGATGGAGATCTACAAACTCCGCCTCCTGTTTGCTTCTCCGGGGGCCGTCGAGAGCCTGGTGCGTTTCCCGCTCTTTTTTTTCTTCTTCTTCGGCATGACCGTTTCACTGATTCGCCGCGAACGCAGGCACACTATCCTCTATGTATTCCTGATGTTCCCGCTTCTGATTACACTCGTGTCGTACACCGATCCGAGACTGCGAATGGCGGCGGATGTGATCTTTATCCTCGTGGGTGGCTACGGCCTTGTCAACTATGTTCGGTGGATTCGTTCAAAGCTTGGGACCCCTGGTGAGGTTCCCGCGGGATGAAAGGAACAGGGGGTCGGCGGCGTCTCCTGTGGTTCGGTTCCTGTCGCAACGGTTAAGGCACATGATGGGAGTGAGATGCGCCGCCTGACTTCAAGTGTTGTTTGACTTTCTTCCCTAAAAGGAATAGTTTCACATTCGTTGTAGAGTTCGAAGAACTCGCACATGCACGAGAGGGACTTCGCCTGTGAAGAACATCGGCCTGTTATTTGTTTGCCTCGCCTGTTGCCTGTTGCTTGATTGCGGTGCCGCCAACGCACAACACTCCATGGGCCGGTGGTCATTGGGGGTTCAGGGGGGGGCGAACTACTGGGTGACGGATTACGACAATCTGAAAACCGGGCCCGGGGGTCAGGTCGTCGTCCGTTTCGGGTTCTCGAAGTACCTCGGCGTCGGACTCGCCGGCGGGTATGAGGTCCTGAAGACATTCAATAGCAAGGATTTCGGGCCCGGCACGTTGCACGATTACATGAAGATCGAGGGGATCCCGGTCTCTCTTCTCCTTTACGTGCATTTCTTCCCGAAGGGGACGTTCAACCCGTATCTGTACGCCGGCGGGGGAATGTTCCTGTACCGGCGAACGGGTTACCCGGGGGCGCAAGTACAGTATCCGGTCGACGGACTCTGGCGCGCATCCGGGATTGTCCCACTGGGGGTGGGTTTTGAAGCATTTACGTCGAACAGGTTGTCGCTGGACTTCAGCGCGGGGTTCCACGTTCTTAACAAATCAGTAGATGCCCGGCCGACGACTCCTGTCAAGGGGTTTGCCACCGCGAAGATCGGGCTGACGTTCTACCTCAATTCCAGCGATGATGACGATGACGACAATGACGGTTTGACGAACGCCGAGGAGCGCCGCTACGGAACGGACCCCAACAACCCGGACACCGATGGAGACGGTCTGACGGATGGGGAGGAAGTGAAGCGGTATCACACGAATCCCCTTAATCCGGACACGGACGGGGACGGGCTATCCGACGGGGACGAGGTCCACAAGTACCACACCGACCCGACGAAATTCGATACCGACGGCGACGGGCTATCCGACGGGGACGAGGTTTTCAAGTATCACACGAATCCGCTGGCTGTTGACACGGACGGTGACGGGCTTTCGGACGGCGAGGAGATCCTGAAATACCGTACCGATCCGTTGAAGATCGACACGGACGGCGACGGGCTGTCGGACTGGGAAGAAGTGAAGATCTATCACACCGATCCTCTGAATCCGGACACAGATGGTGACGGGCTGACCGACGGGGACGAGGTCCACAGGTATCACACCGACCCCCTCAACCAGGACACCGACGGCGGCGGAGTGGACGACGGGACGGAAGTGAAGCGGGGGACCAACCCGCTTGATCCGCGCGACGATTTGCCGATGGTGCTTGAAAAGGGAAAAGCGACCGTGCTGAGCGGCGTGAATTTTGAAACCAGGAGTGCCGTGCTTACGCCCGGCTCTGAGGCCGTGCTTGAGCGCGCGTTTTTCGCGCTGACGAGCAACCCTCAGATCCGTATCGAAATTGCAGGGTACACGGACAACGTCGGAGATCAGAGGAGCAACCAGCGGCTCTCCCTCCGTCGTGCCGAGGCGGTCAGCTCATGGCTCGTACGCAAAGGGATTGCAGCGACGCGCATCATTACCGTCGGCATGGGAGCACGTCACCCCCTGGCCCCGAATACGACGCCGGAAGGACGTGCGGGGAACCGACGGATTGAGTTTCATGCACGCTAGTTGCTTCATGGAGGTTACTACTCGATCGGGGATTCGTTGATTGTAAGCTCCTTTTTCCGTACTTTTGATGTTGAATTCTCGGTTTTTCCGGTCCTGACCGAAGGAGTACCTTATTGATCAGCCGATACGGTTATGACGTCGTCGGAACCGTGCTCGTACTCTCAATCCTCGGCACGGTCCTCGCGGCTCTGTTTGTCGACGTCAAAATCGTCCGGTTCGGCATCATCTCAGTTCTGGTGCTTTTCCTCCTCTTCACGCTCTACTTTTTCCGGGATCCGGACAGAACTCCCCCCAGGGGAGACAACCTGGTTGTCGCTCCGGCCGACGGCGAAGTCGTCGCGATCGCTCCTCTGCGGGAGGAAGAATACCTCAAAACGGATGCGATGCAGGTCAGCATTTTCATGTCCCCGTTGAACGTACACGTCAACCGGTACCCCATGTCCGGGACCGTCGGTTTTTACCGGTATGTTCCCGGAGAATATATCATGGCGTACGAGGAGAAATCATCGCTCCGTAACGAGCGGACATTGATAGGGATCGAAAACTCTCATTGCAGGGTGCTTTTCAAGCAGGTCGCTGGCTTTATCGCGCGGCGGATCGTGGCGCACGTCAGCGTGGGCGACCACGCCGTGGCGGGTGAGCGATTCGGCATGATCAAGTTCGGTTCGCGGGTCGACGTCATCGTTCCCCGTGAAGCCGCGATCAGCGTGAAACTCGGCGAGAAAACGGTGGGAGGGGAGACAGTCCTTGCGGTAATCCCGTAGTAGTTCCCTGTGTGTCGCACAGACCAATTAACGAATGAAAATAACCCGAGCCGTTGTCCCCAGCCTGTTCACAGTGCTGAACATGTTCTGCGGGTTTCTGTCGCTCATTCACTCGAGCCAGGGGGAATTCACTTCGGCATGCTGGTTCATCATACTGGCGGCGGGATTCGATGCGTTCGACGGCATCATGGCGCGGATCACGAAATCGTCGTCCGAGTTCGGCGTGCAGATCGATTCCCTGTCTGATGTCGTGTCATTCGGCGCCGCCCCTGCTTTCCTCGCTTACCGGCTCAGTCTTTCATCCCTCGGGAGCATGGGGGTGCTTCTCAGTTCGCTTGTGATGATTTTCGGCGGCCTGAGGCTTGCGCGGTTTAATGTCCAGCTGACCGGATTCGACAAGGATTTCTTTCTGGGGCTCCCGATTCCGGCAAGCGCGATAACCGTCGCATCGTTCACGCTGAGCTTCACGACCCCCGGGGGGACTCTCACTCCCCTTGCGGCGGCGTTGTTCCCCTGGATGCTGGCGGGACTTTCCCTCCTGATGGTCAGCAAGGTCAGGTACGACACCCTCCCGCGGATTTCGCGCCGCGCGATCAAAAGGGAACCGTGGAAATTCATCTTTGCCGTCCTGGCAGTAATCGTCGTCGTGGTCACCGGAGGGAGTGCGGTGTTCCCTCTGCTGCTCCTGTTCATCGCCCTCGGCCTGGTCCGATGGCTCGTGACCGCCCTCCGGCGGTGGACGTCGGGCGAGGGGAAATATGAGGCGGAACATTCCGTCGAACAGACAAGCATCGATACGTAGAGGGAGGATTTGACCGTGTATATCGCCAGGATCAGGGTGACGCTCCGGCCTTCGATTCTCGACCCTCAGGGGAAAGCCGTCCAGCACGCGATCGCTTCACTCGGAGCAGGATCGGTGAGCGACGTGCGGATCGGGAAATACATCGAGGCGAAGATCGACGCACCGAGCGAGGGCGAGGCGCGCCGCACTGCGGAAGAGGTGTGCAAGAAGCTCCTGGCAAATCCTGTGATGGAGGACTACAGCTTCGAGATCGCGGGGGTCGAGTGAACGGACGGAGGATGAAATTCGGCGTCGTGGTGTTCCCCGGGTCAAACTGCGACCATGATGCATATTACGCCTGCAAGAAGATCATGGGGCAAGACGCGGTGTTCCTGTGGCACAAAGAGGCCGACCTGAAAGGGGTGGACGCGATAATTCTCCCGGGGGGGTTCGCCTACGGTGACTACCTCCGTTGCGGTGCAATCGCCCGGTTCTCCCCGGTCATGAAGGAAGTTGCCCGCTTCGCCGCCTCCGGAGGGACGGTGCTCGGGATCTGCAACGGGTTCCAGGTCCTGCTGGAGGCCGGGCTCCTGCCGGGAGTACTTCTGCGTAATTCCTCTCTCCGTTTTGTCTGCAAATATATCCGGCTGCGCGTCGAAAATGCCGCAACGCGTTTCACGAACCGTTGTGCCAGGGGGGAGGTGCTCGCCCTTCCCGTTGCACACGGCGAGGGAAACTACTTCACGGACCCCGGGACCCTGCAGCGGCTTGAGGATGAAGGGCGGATCGTCTTCAGGTATTGTGACGCATCCGGCACAGCGTCCCCGGAGGCGAACCCGAACGGTTCACTCGCCGGGATCGCCGGGATCATCAACGAGAAGGGGAATGTCCTTGGCATGATGCCCCACCCGGAACGTGCCGTGGACCCTCTGCTTCACAACACCCACGGGCAAAAATTGTTCGCTTCCATTATCGGGAGCTTCCTCTCAGGTGAACCCGTCCTCGTCCCCGCTCGCGCGGGACGCGATGCGGTCCCCGGCTGATGTCCCACCGGCTGACATTCGATGCCACGCGCAGCGCCCTCGTGAGCGGCGCGACCTCCGTTGAGCGGGTCACGGGCGAGTTCCTCGACGCAATCGCGGCGGGAAAGCGGCTGAACGCCTTCCTGAGCGTATTCCAGGATCAGGCGATGGAACAGGCACGATCCGTGGACCGCAAGCTTGCGGAGGGGAAGGGGGGGGCGCTCGCAGGCATGGTCGTTGCGGTCAAGGATGTCCTGTGTGTGACGGGGGAGAGGACGACCTGCGGTTCGAAGATGCTTGAGAATTTCGTTTCGGTGTACGACGCCACCGCGGTGTCCCGGCTCAGGGCCGCGGACGCCGTGCTGATCGGGAAGACCAACATGGATGAGTTCGCCATGGGCTCCTCCACGGANNAACCTGGCCGTGGCCACGCTGGGCTCCGACACCGGCGGCTCCATTCGCCAGCCGGCGGCATTCTGTGGCGTCGTGGGATTGAAGCCGACGTACGGCCGCGTCTCAAGGTACGGGCTGGTGGCGCTCTCTTCATCGTTCGACCAGATCGGTCCATTCGCCAATTCCGTCCGGGACGCTGCGCGGGTCCTCCAGGTGATAGCCGGCCATGACGACCGGGACTCGACTTCCGCCGATGTCGCAGTCCCCGCGTATGAAGCGGCGTTGAAGAACGACGTCCGGGGGAAGAGGATCGGGCTTCCGGTGGAAGCATTCGGCGAGGGTCTCTCGCCGGACATCCGCAGGGCGATCGATCGGTGTGTGGACCTCCTGCGCGCGGGGGGAGCGGTGATCAGCGATGTGAGGCTCCCCCACTCCCCGTACAACATCTCGACGTACTATATCCTGATGACGGCGGAGGCCTCGTCGAACCTCGCCAGGTACGACGGGGCGCGGTATGGCCACAGGTCGGAGGAAGCACACGATATGGCATCGATGTACACCCGTTCACGTAGTGAAGGTTTCGGCCCCGAAACGAAACGGCGGATCATGCTGGGGACATACGTTCTCTCGGCAGGGTACTACGACGCCTACTACCGGAAGGCCCAGCGCGTCCGCCGCCTCATTCAGGGCGATTTTTTCCAGGCGTTCAGGAATGTCGATTGCCTCCTGATGCCGACGACGCCGACGACGGCGTTCGGATCGGGCGAGAAGATCGACGACCCCCTTGCCATGTACCTGTCGGACATCTATACTGTCTCGGCGAACCTCGCGGGGATCCCGGCGATAAGCGTCCCGTGCGGAACGGACGCCCGGGGTCTCCCCATCGGGGTCCAGGTTCTCGGGCCGCAGTTCGGTGAGTCTCTGCTCCTGAACGTGGCAGGGTACCTCGAGCAGGCCAACTGATCCCCGTTGATTGTCGATCCATCATACACAACCAGGCACCACTCTCATGAGCATACTTGTCGGCAAATCGACGCGTCTCGTTGTCCAGGGCATCACCGGCGGCGAAGGAACGTTCCATACCAAGCAGATGCTGGAGTACGGCACCAATGTCGTTGCCGGCGTGACCCCGGGAAAGGGAGGGACCCCCTACGCAGGGAACGAAAAAGACAAATTCAAACGCGAAGTCCCCGTGTTCAACACGGTAGCGGACGCAGTCCGGAAAACACATGCGAATGCTTCCGTGATATTCGTCCCCGCGTCATTCGCCGCCGATGCAATTCTGGAGGCCGGGAGCGCGGGGATCGGCCTCATCGTCTGTATCACGGAGGGAGTGCCGACGCGCGACATGCTCCGCGTGTACGACTTCGTCCGTGCGAAGAACATCCGGCTCATCGGCCCCAACTGCCCCGGGATTATCTCCCCGGGGCTTTGCAAGGTCGGCATCATGCCCGGTTTCATTCACAAGAGAGGACGCGTCGGCGTCATCTCAAGGAGCGGAACGCTGACGTACGAAGCTGTGTGGCAGCTGACCGAACGGGGGATCGGACAATCGACGTGCATCGGCATCGGGGGGGACCCGGTGATAGGGACCCGGTTCATCGATGCGATTGAGCTCTTTAATCAAGACCCCGGGACAGACGCGGTGATCATGATCGGCGAGATCGGCGGGACTGCCGAAGAAGAGGCGGCGGCCTTCATAAAGAAAAACGTCCGTAAGCCGGTCGTCGGGTTCATCGCGGGACGGACCGCCCCTCCGGGGCGCCGCATGGGGCACGCCGGCGCCATCATCGCGGGCGGGAAAGGGACTGCAAAGGAAAAAATGGTGGCGATGCGCGCTGCCGGCATCCACGTTGTCGAAAGCCCTGCGATGATCGGTGAGACGATGGAAAAAGTGCTCCGGAGGAGGGGGCTCATTCGCAGCCTCCCGGTGAAGAAAAAGACGGCCACCGTGAAGAAGAAGACGGCCCCGGCGAGGAAAAAGACGGCCCCGGTCCGCCGGAAGGGCGCGCGGTCG
>PMND01000047.1 GCA_003161955.1 Ignavibacteriota bacterium
CGTGCAGTTCACCACGGTTCCCGAGATGTTCGACAGGCTCACCGCCCGCTTCGCCGCGGAAAAAAAGCCCGTACTCATGTACAAATCGGAAGGCGCCTATAAAGGCATTCGATACACCGAGTTGCGGCGGCAGGTCGAGTTGTTTGCCTTCGGCCTCGGGTCCCTCGGAGTGAAGCGGGGGGATCGCGTCTCCATCATATCGGAAAACAGGCCCGAATGGGTTGTGGCCGATCAGGCGATCGCCGTGCTCGGAGCCGTGAGCGTCCCCGTCTATCCGACGATGACGGCGAAGCAGATCGAATACATATTCAACGACGCCACAATCAGGTTTGCGATCGTATCGAACCAATTCCAGCTCAACAAGGTGGCGAAGATCGCCGGAAACGTCCCCACGCTGGAAAAGACAATCGTGATGGGGGAGAAGGGGCTCGCGGGGGAGTCCGGGACTGCCGGCTATTCCTCTGTCATGGGGACGGGAGAGGCATTCGAACGTGAAAACCCCGATTATCTCCGCGCCTCGGCGAAGATGGTGAGGCCGGAAGACCTCCTCACGATCATCTATACGTCGGGGACGACGGGGAACCCCAAGGGGGTCATGCTGACGCACAACAACCTCTGCAGCAACATCCAGAGCGCCGCGGAGGCGATCCCCTTCGGTGCGACGGACGTGCTCCTCTCCTTCCTGCCGCTGAGCCATTCCTTCGAACGGATGGCGGGATACTACACCGGTCTGGCATGCGGCGCCACAGTTGCGTTCGCGGAGAGCGTCGAAACGGTGCGCGAGAACATGCTGGAGGTCAGGCCTACCATCGTGACAACCGTTCCCCGGCTCTTCGAGCGGATTCAGAGCCGGATCATCAAGCAGGTCGACGCCGGCTCCCCGCTCCGGCAGAGGCTATTCCACTGGGCCATGGGGGTCGGCCGGGAATATGCCGCCGGGACCAGAGAAGGGAAAATCTCCCCCGGGCTTCATCTCAGGCACGCCCTTGCCGACCGCCTGGTGTTTGCCAGAGTGAAGAGCAAAACCGGGGGACGGATGCGGTTTTTCTGTTCCGGGGGCGCGGCTCTGGGGAAGGAGTTCGGGGAGTTTTTCGAGGCGGTCGGTCTCAGCATTATCGAGGGCTACGGGCTTACGGAGAGTTCTCCCGTCATTTCTGTCAACCGTCTTGACAATTACCGGTTCGGGAGCGTCGGCCACCCGATCCGGGACGTCGAGGTCCGGATTGCGCAGGACGGGGAGATACTGGCGCGCGGTCCGAATATCATGAAGGGGTACTGGAACAACCCTGAGGCGACCGCCGAGGTGATCGACGGTGAGGGATGGCTTCATACCGGGGACATAGGAACCATCGACGTGGAAGGGTTCATCCACATTACCGACAGGAAGAAGCACCTCTTCGTCAGTTCCGGGGGAAAGAACATCGCTCCCCAGCCCATCGAGAGCCTCTTCCTTTCGAACAAGTACATCGAGCAGTTCATGCTCATCGGTGACCGGAGGATGTTCCTGACGGCCCTCATTGTTCCGGACTTCGACGCGCTCAAGGAGTACGCCGACTCCCGGGGGATCACGTACGTGACGAACACGGACCTTGCGGCCCACCCCACGATAAATGAGCTGATCCGGACCAACATCCATCAAATCCAGAAGGACCTTGCCAACTACGAGCGCGTGAGGAAGTTCACGCTGCTGGACCGGCAGTTCAGCATCGAGGAAGGTGAGCTTACTCCCACGCAGAAAGTCCGGCGCAGGGTCATCGAGGAACGCTATGCCCGCCTCATCGACGGGATGTACAAAGGAATCAACTGATCCCCCCCTTCGTTGACTTTCACCCCGTTTTTGACTAGATTTTCGCCATTCAGTCGCAACTTTCCCCCTCACCCCGGTGTTTGGAGAAATGACCCCATGGTGCAGTACATTCCCATTGCCATAATGCTCGGCCTGGGTGTGCTGGCGGGGCTGGTGTTCACGAACATCAACCGCCTGATTGGTCCGAGGCACCCCACCGAGGAAAAGCTCTCCACCTACGAAAGCGGCATGGAACCCGTGAAGAGCGCGCGCGAGCGCTTTTCCGTGAAATACTACATGGTGGCGATGCTGTTCATCGTATTCGACATCGAGACCGTCTTCATGTACCCGTGGGCGGTCATGTTCCGGAAGCTCGGCGTCTTCGGGTTTGTCGAGATGATGGTCTTCATCGCCATCCTGCTTGTGGGGTTCGTGTACATACTGAAGAAGGGAGCTTTGCGGTGGCACTAGCGGGTCTGAGCAATGAAGGGTTCATGACAGCGCGCCTGGATGACGTCATCAACTGGGCGCGAAAGAATTCTCTCTGGCCGATGCCCATGGGGATCTCCTGCTGCGCGATCGAGATGATGGCGACCGCCTCCCCCAGGTTTGACATCTCCCGGTTCGGTTCCGAAGTCATGAGGTTCACCCCCCGGCAGTGCGATGTCATGATCGTCGCGGGGACGGTNNAAGGTTGTGCGGAAGATCTATGACCAGATGCCCGATCCGAAATGGGTGATCTCGATGGGCGCGTGTGCTTCATCGGGAGGCATGTTCCGGTCGTATGCGGTCGTCCAGGGGATCGACCAGTTCATGCCGGTCGATGTGTACGTCGCGGGGTGCCCTCCCCGTCCCGAGGCGCTCCTCCTGGGGCTCATGGAGCTGCAGAAGAAGATCGCGGGAGAGACGACGGTCGGAAGTTACATGCGCGGCGACAGGATCTACATCCCCGAGAGTGCGCCGGATCCCGGGACGGATCTCACGACGGGGGTCCACGCATGACCCAGTCCATCGTGGAGCGGCTGCAGGCCCGGCTCCCCGGCTCCGTGCGCGGGTCGGCGGAATTCAGGGGGGATCTCACGGTGATCGTCCGCCGCGAGGATATCGTGCGCGCCTGCGAAGTTTTGAAAACCGATCCCGACCTGGCGTTCGACATGGTGATCGACGTGCTCGGGGTTGACATGTACCGGCCGGAGGAGCGTTTCGAGGTCGTGTACAACCTGTATTCCCTCAAGAACCGGGAGTACGTCCGCCTCAAGGTGCTTGTGGACGAGCGGGACCTCACGGTACCGACGGTGACGGGTGTCTGGGCCGGGGCGAACTGGCACGAGAGGGAAACCTACGACATGTTCGGCATCGTTTTCACAGGCCATCCCGACCTCCGGCGCATGTACATGCCGGATGAATTCGAATACTTCCCGCTCCGGAAGGATTTCCCGACAATGGGCATTCCCGATTCACTCCCCCTCCCCCGGAGATAGCCCATGCCCGTCCGTTCCCCAGACGATTCGAAAAAGAGCAGAATATTATCAGCCCTGGAGGACCAGGATACGACGGTCGTTCTCGATGATCCCCTCGAGAATGAGATGATCCTCAACATGGGTCCGCAGCACCCGGCGACGCACGGCGTGCTCCGTCTCCTTGTGCGCCTGGATGGTGAGACCGTCATGGCGGTCGTCCCCGAGCTGGGCTATCTGCACCGGGGGTACGAGAAAATCGCCGAGGCGAGCACGTATCATGAGTTCATCCCGCACACGGACCGTCTCGACTATCTTTCCCCGATCGCCAACAACGTCGCCTACTGTCTTGCGGTCGAGAAGCTGGCCGGGATCGAAATCCCGGAGCGAGCGAAATACATACGTGTCCTCGTCTGCGAGATGGCCCGCATCGCATCCCACCTCGTGGCCGCAGGAAGCATGGCCATGGATGTCGGTGCGCTGACCGTCCTGCTCTGGACATTCCGCGAGCGGGAGAAGATTCTTGATATCTACGACGTCCTGTGCGGCGCCCGGTTCACCACAAGCTACGCCCGCATCGGCGGACTGCAGCAGGATTGGGACGAGCGCTCCACCGCGATGCTGGAGAGGTTCCTCGGGGAGTTCAGGGGGGAACTGGCGGAGGTCGAGAAGCTGCTCGGGACGAACAGGATATTCGTCGACCGCTGCGAGAACGTCGGTATACTCACCCGACCGGATGCCATCGCCATGGGGATCACCGGCCCGATACTCCGCGCGGCGGGAGTGCCGCGCGATCTGCGCAGGGACAAGCCGTACCTGGTCTATGACAGGATGGATTTTGACGTCATCACGCTCGAGGAGGGGGACGCGCTGGCCAGATTCTATGTCCGGATCGGGGAGATGAAGGAGAGTGCGCGGATCCTGCGCCAGGCCCTCGACGCCCTGCCGGCGGGGCCCTTCCGGGCGGACGAGCCGAAAAAAGTTGTCCCCCGGAAAGACCGCGTCTACACGCGCATGGAGGAGCTCATCCAGGACTTCATGCTCGTCAACATGGGGATCGATCCCCCGGTGGGCGAAATTTACCAGGGGGTAGAATCTTCCAAAGGGGAGCTCGGCTTTTACATCGTGAGCGACGGTACCGGACATCCATGGCGGATGAAGATCCGCTCGCCGTCGACGAACAACCTCTCGGCGCTCCCCCTGATGCTGAAAGGATGCATGATCTCCGACATCGTTGCCGTCATAGGGTCGGTCGACCCTGTAATGGGTGAAGCCGACAAATAGGCCGACAAGCAGGACAACCAATAGGCCAATAAACAGGATTGCCGCATGTTTTCAGAGGTGAGCCTCAAGAAAATCGAAGAGCTGAAGAAGCGCTATCCCCGCCCTCAACCCGTGGTGCTGGCCGCGCTCTGGATGTGGCAGGAGGAGCATGGGTGGATCTCCCGGGAGGGGATGGTCGAAGTGGCCCGTCTTCTCGGGATCCCCGAGCATCACGTGTACGGCGTCGTCAGTTTCTACACGATGTTCAACAGCACACCCGTGGGGAGACACAAGATCGAGGTGTGCACAAACGTCTCGTGCATGCTCAGGAACAGCGACCGGATCGTGAGGCATATACAGGACAGCCTGAAAGTCGGAGTCGGCGGGACGACGCCCGACGGCAGGTTCACTCTCGTCGAGGCCGAATGCCTCGGGTCGTGCGGCACCGCGCCCATGATGCAGGTAGGGGACGAGTACTACGAGAACCTCGATGAAGCAAAGGTGGACGCGATCCTCTCCTCACTGAAATGACAATGGAACCCCTGATCCTCCCCCCTGTTCCCGGCCTGCGGGGCATCGACGTCTACGAGGCTCACGGGGGCTACGGGATGTTGCGCAAGGCGATTGCCATGAAGCCGGAAGAGGTGACCGACGAGGTGAAGAAGTCGGGTCTTCGCGGGCGCGGCGGCGCGTGTTTTCCCACGGGGCTGAAGTGGACGTTCATGCCCAAACAGACCGACAAGCAGAAGTACCTCTGCGTCAACGGCGACGAGAGCGAACCCGGGACGTTTAAAGACCGGCAGATATTTGAGTTGAACCCCCACCTTCTGATCGAGGGAGCGGTCATCGCCGCCTACGCCATGGGTGTAGGCACGATCTACCTGTATATCCGCGGCGAATACAACAAGTGGATCGCGATGGTGCAGAAGGCGGTCGACGAAGCGTATGCGCGCGGGTACTGCGGGGAGAGCATACTCGGGTCCGCGTTCAGCACATCATTCACCGTCCACCGGGGTGCCGGAGCGTACATATGCGGCGAGGAGTCGTCCCTGATGAATTCGATCGAAGGGGAGAGGGGATATCCCCGCGTGAAGCCCCCGTTTCCTGCACAATTCGGCCTCTGGGGCTGCCCGACAACGATCAACAACGTCGAGACGATCGCAAACGTCCCGGTCATTCTGCGGCTTGGCTGGGAGGCATACAGCAAGATCGGCCACCCGAAGCACCCCGGACCGATACTCGTCGGCGTGAGCGGTCATGTGAACAACCCCGGCGTGTTCGAACTCCCCACCGGCGTTCTCCTGACCGATATCATTCATAAATATGCCGGAGGGGTCCCCGGGAACAAGAAGATCAAGGCGGTCATTCCCGGCGGGTCCTCCACGATGATACTCAGGGGTGAGGCGCTTGAAGGGGTCACGATGGATGCGGAGGGGCTCAAGGCCGCGGGGTCGTCGGTCGGGACGGCGGGACTGATTGTCATGGACGAGGACACCGATCTCATACGCGTGCTCACGCGGATCGCGGGTTTCTACCACCATGAATCGTGCGGCCAATGCACCCCGTGCCGTGAAGGGACCGGCTGGATGCACAAGATACTGAAGCGGTTCGAGAGGTGCGAAGCGACGACGGCGGATCTCGACCTCCTTCTCGAAGTGGCGAACAACATCGAAGGAAATACGATCTGCGCGCTCGGGGACGCGGCCGCATGGCCGGTCCAGAGCATGATCAAGCGGTTCCGGGAGGAATTTGAAAAGAGAGTCAAGCCGACTCTTGTCATTGCGAGCGGCACCCCCGTCATCGCCAGCGGCGCCCCCGTCATTGCGAGCGGTGGTGGCGCCTATGGCGCCACCACCACGAAGCAATCTGGTCTACCCGTTGTCATTGCGAGTGGCGCTGCAGGCGCCACGAAGCAATCTGGTTAACCCTGGCCACGGAAGGCCCCCATGTCCCACCACATTCGCGATATCACTGTCGAGATCGCGCGCCTTTCGGAATCGACGCGCGACGTCCCGCTCCCTGCCTACGCTACGGAAGGTTCCGCGGGGATGGATGTGTGTGCGGCGGTGGAGGGGGAAATCGTTCTGAAGGGAGGGACCACAGCACTGATCCCGACCGGGTTCGCGATCGCTCTTCCCGACGGCTACGAGGCCCAGATCAGGCCGCGAAGCGGCCTCGCGATCAGGCACCAGATCGGGATCATGAATTCCCCGGGGACGATCGACCCGGACTACCGGGGTGAGGTCAAGATCGTTCTTACAAATTTCGGTGCGGAGGATTTTGTCATCCGCCGCGGCGACAGGATAGCGCAGATGGTGATCGCCCGGTACGCGCGTGTGGAGTGGTCGGAAACCGGGTCGCTGGATGAGACGAACCGCGGGGCCGGAGGATTCGGACACACAGGGAGGTGAGATGCCGCGTCGCGCTGCCCGGAAGCCGGCCCATCCCGCGGGCCTTCAGGAGTCAGAGGGAATCCCCCCCAGTGTCCGCGCCGGCGCGGAAACGGTCCTGCTCGCCGCCGGCGTGTTGCTCACGGCGCTTCTCTCCTACGCCGTGTATCCTTCTCTCTCGCCGTTCGTCATACTGGCGGGACTCCTTTTTCTCCTGTACCCGTGGCGGCGGGAGCAGGTTCCCAACCGGCTCCTCTGGCTCGGCGTGTTCCTGTTTGCAGTATGGTTCTTCTCCGCGATCATGGGGGTCCTCGCCCCGTTCCTGATCGCATTCTTTCTTGCCTATATACTCAACCCGGTTGTCGTCTTCCTCGGGCGCCGGCGGGTCCCCCGCTGGGTCTCGACGCTCCTTATCATGATTCTCCTTGTCGGCGGCGTGGTGGCCGTCGGGCTCTTCATCATCCCGGTGGCGATGGAGCAGTTCCAGGCACTCACCGCCGGCGCAGGCGCGCTGGCGGAGGACGCGAGCCGGGCGATCGAATCAGGGGCAATCGTGAAATTCCTGGGACGGTTCGGCATGACGGGTGAGAAGGTGAAAGAGGTCCTCGCCCAGAACCTGACGCCGAAGCTGGAGGAGATGCTGACACGGCTCTTTGCGGGCCTGTTCGACGTCGTCAGCAGCGTCAGCTCCGTTGCCCACCAGCTCCTCAACATCATCATCGTCCCCTTCGTCCTCTTCTATCTTCTCATGGATTTTCCGCTGGTCCTTCACCGCTTCGCGATGCTGGTGCCGAAGAAGTCGCGCGCCCGGTTCGTCCAGCTGGCATCCCGGGCGGACGACCTGATGGGGCAGTACTTCCGCGGCGCCATTCTCGTCGCCGCGATACAGGGAACAATATCGGGATTCGTCCTCTGGCTCGCCGGCGTGGAGTACGCGGTCGTGCTCGGTCTGATGACGGCGGCGCTCGATTTCGTCCCCTACGTCGGCCTTGCCGTCAGCCTCATCGTCGCTTCGATCGTCGCCCTTTTCAGCGGGGGGGCGGTCGGCACCAAGGTCCTCGTTGTCGTCATCATGTATCTGAGCCAGAAGATCTTCGAGGCGGCGGTCCTCGGCCCGAAAATCCTCGGGAGCCACGTCGGGGTTCACCCCGTCCTCCTCATTCTTTCCCTCCTTGTGTTCGGCTATTTCATGGGATTCCTCGGGCTCCTCATCGCCGTTCCGCTGACGGCGCTTCTCCTTGCGGGGGTGAAGGAGTGGGAAGCCGTGCGGAAACGCGCGCCGGCGGAGGAATAAGAGGCCCTCATGCCTGGTACGCTCTATCTGGTTGCCACGCCGATCGGGAACTACGACGACATGACGTTCCGCGCTCTGAATGTACTCAAGTCGGCCGACCTCCTCATATACGAGGAGCGCCGGGAGGGGGAGCGGCTCATGCGGCACTTCGGCATCGAGAAGCCTGTTGAGACACTGAACGAACACAACGAGGCTGCCGCTTCGCATAACATACTGCAACACCTCCGGACGGGAAGGAATGTCGCGCTGGTGTCCGATTGCGGCACTCCGGTGTTCTCCGATCCGGGCCGGGTCCTTGTCGAAAAAGCCATCGCCTCCGGCATCCGCATCGTCCCCGTTCCCGGGGCGTCGTCTCTCATGCCCGCGTTGACAGTGTCGGGTTTTTCCATCGATCAGTTTCTCTTCTATGGCTGGCTCTCGCCGAAAAAGGAGCGGCGGCGCACGGAGCTGCGGCAGCTGCAGCAGGAGCGGCGGACGATTGTTCTGATGGACACGCCGTACCGCCTGGTCCCTCTTCTGCGCGATATCGCCGACGTCTTCGGGTCCTCGCGACGGATGTGCATCGCATTCAATCTCACGCTCCCGGATGAACAGATGCTCTACGGAACTCCCGCCGCACTCTATGCAGGCTGTTCCTCACAGGCGATGAAAGGGGAGTACGTGATCGTGATCGAGGGGCGCGTGCGGGACAGGAAGTAATGACGCTCTCCCCCTGGCTGTATCCGGTCCTCTTCGCGGGAGGCGTCGGCGCGGGGTGGATCGACTCGATTGCGGGCGGAGGCGGACTCGTGACGATCCCACTCCTCCTCTGGATCGGATTGCCCGCCCAGATGGTTCTCGGGACGAACAAATTCCAGTCAAGTTTCGGCAGCTTCACTGCAGCTCTTCACTACACGCGCGAGAGGGTTGTCCCTCTCCCTGACGCGCTCCCCGGCATCCTCTTCACCCTGACGGGCGCGGCACTCGGGTCGATCGCTGTCCAGAGTATCTCCGGATCCGTCATGAACGGCGTGATCCCGTTCCTCCTCCTCGGGATTGCCGTGCATCTTCTTTTCACCCCTTCTCTCGGCCGTAGTGCGGCGGCCCCGAAATTCTCAAGGATAACGTTTTACATGATTTTCGGGATAGTCCTCGGCTTCTACGACGGTTTCTTCGGTCCNNAGGACTGCCACGGGCTATACGAAGGTCATGAACTTCACGAGCAATGCATTCTCTTTTTTTCTTTTCCTGGCAGGAGGCCAGGTGCTCATCGGAGCAGGCCTTGTGATGGGGGCGGGGGAAGTGGTCGGCGCCGGGATCGGTTCCAGGATGGTCGTGAGAAGGGGTGTGAAGTTCATTCGTCCGGTGTTTGTCACGATGGTCATACTGACAACTCTCAAACTCCTGTTCAACAGGTTCTTCTAACATCGCGTGCGCCCCCCGTCATTGCGAGATGTCATTGCGAGCACAGCGAAGCAATCCCCAGCGCAGATTGTTTCGCCCTGGAAACGGGCTCGCAATAACCGCTCGCCTTGCGTTTCAACCTGCGTTTGGCTATCTTTTTTGATGGATTGACAGGGTTTTTCGGACATCCTTCCAGGAAAGAACTACGATGCAGGACATACTGCCCCAGACTGTCCGTGCCAGGGAACTTCTCGGCGATTTCTGGTTCAATTCCGAGCCGGTCCCCATTACGGCCCTCCGGGGCCAGGTGGTGCTCCTCTACTTCTGGGATTTCGGGTGTGCCGGATGCCTGAGGATAATCCCCTATGTTGCGGAATGGGAGAAGCGGTATGCTCCGTTCGGACTCGTGACGGTCGGGATACACACCCCCAGGTTCTCATTCGGGAAAAGACCCGGGCTCGTGCAGGAGGCGTTGGCCCGCTACGGGATACGGTTCTCCGTTGTCATGGACAACGAGGCCCTGATCGCGACGCAGTATGAATGCCGGGTCCTCCCGGAGATAGTTCTCGTCGACAAGGATGGTTTCATCCGGTACCGGAATGCCGGGGACGCAAATATGGCTGCGGTCGAGCAGGCCCTGCAGGCGCTCATTTACAGCGCGGGGGTCGGGGCGGTGCTTCCCATGATCATGGATCCTCTGAGGGAATCCGACAGGTCGGGAGCGATTTGCTTCCGAGCCACGCCGGAATTGTATGCGGGATATCTGCGCGGGAGCGTCGGCAACGTCGAAGGGTATGCTCCCGAATCCGTCCTCTCGTACTCCGATCCCGGGATCTATCTTGACGGCCGGATCTATGCTGACGGGGACTGGCGGAGTGAAAGGGAATGCCTCCGCCTCAACGGCGACTCAGGGCGCGAAGGGCATCTCCTTGCGAGGTATCAGGGGCTCGATGTCCAGGCGGTGCTTGAGCCCGAAGGGGAGAAGAAGGCGGAGATCACCGTCAGGCAGGACAACGAATTCCTCTCCGCAAACAGGGGGGAAGACGTGCAGCTCGACAAACTCGGGCGGAGTTACGTGGTTGTGGACGAACCGCGTCTGTACAATCTCGTCAGGAACAGGGAATACGGAGAGCACCTCATCAGGCTCAGCGGGGGTGGGCATCGTTTTGCGTTGTATGGCTTCGCATTTGCAACGGCGGTCATCCCGGAACTCGTTTCGAACAATTAGCGCGTGTCTATGGCAGCAACCGTCTGGCCCGCTCCCGTGGAAACGAGAGTCACCGGACTCTTCGGCATCCGGTATCCGATCATACAGGCCGGTATGGTGTGGGCGGCGGGCAGCAGGCTCGCCGTCGCCGTTTCAGAGGCGGGAGGACTCGGCATGATCGGTGCGGGTTCGATGACACCCGGGCTTCTCCGCGAGCAGATCCGGAAATCGAAGGGTGCAACGGCGCGTCCGTTCGCCGTCAATATCCCGCTCGCCCGGCCCGATGCAGGGGATCTGATGGGCGTCGTCATCGAAGAACAGGTCCGGATCGTCTTCACATCTTCCGGCAACCCGCTCAGGTTTTCGGGGGAATTGAAGAAGCGGGGGTGCATTGTCGTGCACGTGATTGCGGCGGTGAAACATGCGCTCAAGGCGGTGGAGGCGGGATGCGATGCCGTCGTGGCGGAAGGTTTCGAAGCGGGGGGTCACAACGGCCTGGATGAGATCACGACGCTTGCCCTCGTTCCCCAGGTGGCGGACGCGGTCAGCATCCCGGTCCTGGCTGCAGGGGGGATTGCCGACGGCCGCGGGCTCGCGGCGGCGCTCGCTCTCGGGGCTGAGGGCGTTCAGGTCGGCACCAGGTTTGCCGCGACAGCGGAGTCCTCAGCCCACGAAAATTACAAGAAGGCGGTCGTCGGGGCCGGGGACGGCGGCACAGTCCTCACCCTGANNTTCAGGCCGAGCGTGACGGGGCGTCGAGGGAGGAACTGGAATCCCTCCTCGGCAGGCGGCGCGAGATGATGGGGATATTCGAGGGGAACATCGAGGAGGGGGAATTCGAGGCGGGACAGAGTTCCGGTCTCGTGAAGGAGATACTCCCTGCGGGTGAGGTGGTGATGAGGATGGTGGAAGAGTACCGGGCTGTCGTTCAAAGATTTCCCTGAGGATCACCGATGCCGAAATCGTTCGCGGAAATACTGCAGGAGAAGGTCGTTGTCTTCGACGGAGCGATGGGGACGCACCTGCAGGGGCAGAACCTGACCGCAGAGGACTTCGGAGGCGAACACCTGAACGGCTGCAACGAACACCTGGTGGTGTCGAAGCCTTCCGCCGTGGAAAATGTCCATCGCGATTACCTCGAGGCCGGGGCGGACGTCATCGAAACCGATTCATTCGGTTCCACCTCCATTGTGCTCGGGGAATACGGGATTGCCGCGATGGCGTACGACCTCAACTTCAGGGCCGCCCGGATCGCCCGGGGTGTGGCCGACGGCTTCTCCACGCCGGACAGACCCCGCTTCGTCGCGGGGTCGATGGGGCCCACGACCAAGCTCCCCTCGCTCGGCCACTGCAGGTTCGGGGAGATGTCTTCCGCCTACAAAGAGCAGGCACGGGGGCTTGTCGAAGGGGGTGTCGATCTTCTCTGCGTCGAGACGTGCCAGGATCTGCTTCAGGCCAAGGCGGCCCTCTGCGGGATTTTCGAGTTTTTTGAGGACGCGCGTGGCCGCGTGCCGGTCATCGTCTCCGTCACCGTGGAATCAAACGGGACGCTCCTCCTCGGGACGGAGATCGCGGCCGCGCTCGTCGCGCTCGAACCCTTTGACATCGACGTCATAGGGATGAACTGTGCGACGGGACCGAAGGAGATGTCCGATCACGTGCGGGTCCTTTGCTCGGGGAGCCCGAAGCCGGTGTTCGTCATGCCGAACGCGGGGATTCCGGAGAATATCGGGGGGCACGCGCACTACCACCTGACGCCGGAAGAACTCGTCCGGTACCTTTCACACTTCGTGAAGGATCTGGGCGTGAGCGTCGTGGGGGGCTGCTGCGGGACGACGAGGGAGCACATACGCCAGCTTGCCGCGGCGGTCGGGGGACTTGCGCCGAAGATCCGGGAGATCGACTTCATTCCGAGTGCCTCGAGCCTCTACCAGGCCGTCCCGCTCCACATTGATCCTCCTCCCGTCCTTGTCGGCGAACGGACAAACGCCAACGGCAGCAAACAATTCCGCGAGCTCCTTGCCCTGGAAGATTGGGAAGGGATTGTCGCGATGGGTCGGGGCGCGGTCAGGGAAGGGGCGCACATGGTCGACGTCTGTGCGGCCTACGTCGGCCGGGACGAGTCCAGGGACATGAGGGAGATCATCACGCGGTTCAACACGCAGGTGACGCTCCCTCTTGTCATCGACTCCACCGAAGCCCCGGTCCTCGAGGAGGCGCTCCGGCTCATCGCCGGGAAGGCGATCGTCAACTCGATCAACATGGAGGACGGGGAGGAACGGATCAGGAGAGTCGTCCCGCTCTGCAGGAAATTCGGCGCGGCGGTAATCGCCCTGACGATCGACGAACAGGGGATGGCGAAAACGGCCGATCGGAAAGTGGCGATCGCAAAGATCATCTATGACCTTGTCGTGAACAGGTACGGGATGAAACCGCACGACCTGATTTTCGACACGCTCACGTTTACACTCGGAAGCGGGGAGGAGGAATTCCGGCGCGCCGGGATCGAGACGATCGAAGGGATCCGGCGGATCAAACGGGAGCTGCCGGGCGTCAGGACCCTTCTCGGGGTCAGCAACATCTCGTTCGGCCTCTCCCCTGAGGTGCGCCATCCGCTGAACAGCGTCTTTCTCCACCACGCCATAGAAGCCGGGCTTGATATGGCGATCGTGCACGCAGCCAGGATCATGCCCCTTTATAAGATCGACGAAAAGGGGCGCGATCTCTGCCGCGAGCTTATATTCGACAGCCGGCGGTACGAAGAGGTGGTGGAAGGCGGGGCGGTCCACCGGAAGGTCACATACGATCCGCTCACCGATCTGATGGCGTTCTACGCCGGCGGGAAGAAGGAGAAGAAAGCACCAGCCGTCCGGGGGGAGACGATCGAAGAAATCCTGAAAACGAGGATCATCGACGGCGACAGGGTCGGCTTGCAGCAGGATCTCGACGAGGGACTGAAGAGATACGGGGCGCTCGAGATCATCAATACGATTCTCCTTGACGGGATGAAAGTGGTGGGGGAGCTTTTTGGGAGCGGCCAGATGCAGCTCCCGTTCGTTCTCCAGTCCGCCGAGGTGATGAAGGCGGCTGTCGCCTACCTGGAGCAGTTCATGAGCAAGGCGGACACGACCTCGAAGGGGGTGATGGTACTGGCGACCGTCAGGGGGGACGTCCATGACATCGGCAAAAACCTCGTGGACATCATACTGACCAACAACGGNNGAGCGGGGGATCACGATCCCCGTGATCCTGGGAGGTGCGGCACTCACGCGGAGATATGTCGAGCAGGATCTGCGGAGCGTATACCGGGGGAACGTCCTCTACGCCAACGACGCATTCGACGGCCTCAGGTACATGGCGCAGATCGCCGCCGGAGAGCTCACCCCGGTGCTAACGATGGCGTCAGCGAAGGCGCCGGAGGCGCCACAGGGGCAACCCCCGGCTGAAGTGGACGAGGAGACGCTCGTGGGGACGGAAGCGAAAATTGCGCTGGCTCAGAAGGAGGAGTCCCGGGATAACTCTCCGCTCAAGGCGGCCGGCGGAGTCACCGGACCCGCCCGTTCACGCGTCCGGACCGACGTCCCCATACCGGTCCCGCCGTTCCTGGGGTCAAAGGTCGTAGACCCGGTCCCGCTGGAGCGGGTCTTCCCCTTCGTGAACGACGTTGCCCTGATCCGGGGGCAGTGGCAGGTCCGCAAGGGGAACATGACGGACGATCAGTACCGTGCGATGGTGCTGGAGAAGGTCACCCCGGACTATGAATCGCTGAAGGCGAGGATCGTGCGCGAAGGGCTCCTCCGCCCCGCTGTCGTGTACGGGTACTTCCCCTGTCAGTCCGACGGTGATGACCTGATCATTTATGATGAAGGAGGGGGTGCGCCGCGCCTCCGGTTCACCTTCCCGCGGCAGCATGGGGACAGGCGGCTCTGCCTGTCGGACTACTTCGCGGCGCGGGATTCCGGGCGGATGGATGTCGTGGCGTTCCAGCTCGTCACGATGGGGAGGAGGGCGTCGGAGGAATCAGCCCGGCTGTTCGCCGCCGGTGACTACAAAGAGTATCTCTATTTTCACGGGTTGAGCGTGGAATGCGCGGAGGCGCTGGCGGAGCTCTGGCACAGGGAGGTCCGCCAGGAGCTGGGGATCGGACTCAAGGATGCGCCGGAGGTGAAAAGGCTCTTCTCGCAGGGCTACCAGGGGTCACGCTACAGCTTCGGGTATCCCGCCTGTCCGAACCTTGAAGACCAGAAGAAGCTGTTTGAGTTGCTCGACGGGGAGCGGATCGGCGTGCATCTGACCGATGAATACTCGCTCGATCCCGAGCAGAGCACCAACGCAATTATCGTGCACCATCCGGATGCGCGGTATTTCACTATCGCGTAGCGGAAAAAATTTCCACCGGCCGCCTTGCAATTCCACCCCCTTTTGATTATGTTTTCATGAAATGGGTGACCTGTTCCGGAAAGGGATTGAGGAATTCAACACTCAGTGCTTTTTCGAGGCACATGACACATGGGAAGAGCTGTGGCGCGGGACGTCAGGCCCAGACAGGCTCTTCTACCAGGGGTTGATTCAGACCGCTGTNNCACGGGATCGACACAGTGCACCTCATCGAAGAAGTGCGGGTGTGTCTGGCTCGCGCCGGGAACAGTGGCGCCGAGGGCGCCATTCGTCCTGATCCCCCCCTGACGCCGGAAATCCGGATGTCCTGAAACTATAGAACGAGCTCTTTCAGAATCAATTAACGGAGGAAGACTCTCATGTCAACAATGATCACCGAAGAATGCATTAACTGCGGTGCGTGTGAACCGGAGTGCCCGAATACCGCCATTTATGCCGGCGGCGTCCAGTATGAGTTTAACGGAAAGATGTTCGATGCTCTGTCGGCTGATTTCTACTACATCGTCCCGGAAAAGTGCACCGAATGCGTCGGGCATTTTGACCAGGAACAGTGCGCCGCCGTCTGCCCGGTCGACTGCTGCGTACCGGATCCGGCCCACGTCGAGTCGGAGGAGGTTCTCTACGCCCGTGCAAAGACCATCCACCCGGAGAAAGGGTTCGGCGAGCTCGGCGCGTCGACGTCCCATTTCCGCAAGGGGTGAGCTCACGCTCCCGGTCCATGCATGAGTATCGAGGTCGGTGTCCCGGTGGATGCCGACCTTCTTTTTTCCGCCAAAGGAATATCGTTCTTACAACCCCCCTGCTCCTCCGGGGGGGGATCGGACACTCGACAGGCAACAATGCGCATCGGTATCTACGAAGTCAACCCTGTAGAGACAGGTCGCTTCGCACTCGACGGGGGCGCGATGTTTGGCGTCGTCCCGAAGCCCCTCTGGGAAAAAACAAGTCCCCCCGACGAAAAGAACCGCATCTCGCTCGCCGCCCGTGCGCTCCTCCTTCAGGGGGGTGGACGCACGGTGCTTGTCGATACGGGGAACGGGGGGAAGTTCAACGAGAAGCTCAGGTCCATATACCGGATAGAGAACGGCGCCTCGGATATTGTCTCTTCTCTTGCCCGGCTCGGGGTGACTCCGGAGGCGGTCACCGATGTGATACTCACCCACCTGCATTTCGACCATGCCGGTGGCGCGACCACGCTTCTCAACGGAGAGGCGGTCCCCGCATTTCCCCGGGCCCGCTATTATGTCCAGGCCGAACACTGGCGCGCCGCGCAGGTACCCACCGAGCGGGACAGGGCGAGTTTTTTCCCGGACGATTTTCTACCCCTCCGGAGGAGAGATCTGCTGGAATTTACCGAGGGGGAAGGGGAGATCCTCCCGGGGATCACCGTGCGCCTCATACACGGTCATACCTCCGCGCTGCAATGCCCCGTTGTCAGCGACGGCAGGACCACACTTTTTTATTGCGCGGACCTCGTCCCGACCTCGTCCCACGTCCCCCTCCCCTGGATCATGGCGTATGACCTGAGGCCCCTGGTGACGCTCGAAGAGAAGCGACGCCTGCTCGCACAGGCCGTCGATGAACGCTGGATAATGTTCTTCGAACACGATCCGGTCATTGCCGCGGCGCGCCTGACGAGAACGGACAAGGGGATCGTCCTGGGAAGTCCGGTACTGTTTGAATGAGCGAGCGACCGGCGTACGTGCGGGTGGCACGTCTCTCCGGGATCGCGGAGGGAAAGAGCCTCCGGGTGAAGCTCGGGGATGACGAGATTGCGCTCTGGCGCGTCGGTGGAAAACTGTATGCGATCGGCAACGTCTGTTCACACCAGCATTTTTCCGAGCTCCACCATGGCATACTCTCGGGGCTTACNNAGCGGGAGAGTCGGTACCTATACCGTGAAGGTGGAAGGGGACGACGTGTACATCGAACAGCCTGTCCGGGGGACGGACCAGCAATGGATCCGATGACAACGCGGGTGAAGTCGAAGGCGCTCGAGCTCGGATTCACCGCCGTGGGCATCGCCCCCGCGGGGATACTGCAGGAAGAAGGGGACCGGCTCCGTGCCTGGCTCGACAGGGGCTACCAGTCGTCGATGGGCTGGATGGCGCAGAGCGTTGCAAAGCGGTCCGACCCCCGGCTTGTTCTTCCCGGCGTCAGATCCGTCATCGCCGTTGCAGTGAACTACTACACAGATTCTGCGCACACTCGCGGTGCGGGGAGCGGGAGAATCTCCCGCTACGCATGGGGGGACGACTACCACGACATCCTCGGAGCAAAACTCGACGAATTCCGCGACTGGCTCATCTCGGTGAATCCCGGGACCGACGCAAAGGTCTATGTCGATACGGGACCGGTGATGGACAAGGCCTGGGCCGTTCGGGCCGGCATCGGCTGGCTCGGAAAGCACACAAATGTGATCACGCGCGAAATGGGTTCATGGGTCTTTCTCGGAGAGATACTCACGACGGTCGACCTCGAGCCTGACGGGGCTGCCGAGGACAGGTGCGGGACATGTACGCTCTGCATCGAGGCGTGCCCGACCGGGGCGATCGTCGAACCATACGTCGTTGATTCGAACCTGTGCCTTTCCTACCTTACAATCGAGCACCGCGGGCCCGTCGGGGGTGACGTGAGGGGGCGATACGAAGGCTGGATCTACGGCTGCGATACCTGTCAGGATGTCTGTCCCTGGAACCTGAAGTTCGAGACTCCTTCGGAGGAGCCGGCATTCCTCCCCCGGGAAGGATTTGTCGAGCCCCCGCTGGAGGAGTGGCGGCGGATGGACCAGGCGGATTTCAGCGCGCGCTTCAGGCGTAGCCCCGTCAAGCGTGCGAAGCATGAAGGGCTCATCCGGAACATCGAAATCGTGCTCGGATCGGCTGACCCCGCCCCTTCATCGCCGTCATCTCACTCTGTACCAGATCTCTGAATCGAGGAATCAACAATGCACAGGAAACTCATTATCATCGGCTCCGGTCCGGCAGGGCTCACGGCAGCCCTCTACGCGGGGCGGGCGAACCTCTCTCCGGTCGTCTTCGAGGGGATACAGCCGGGTGGGCAGCTCACGATCACAACCGAGGTGGAGAACTATCCCGGCTTCCCCGGGGGAATCATGGGACCCGAGCTGATGGACGTGTTCCGGACGCAGGCCATTCGATTCGGCGCGACATCCCTGTACAAGAACATTACCAGAGTTGATTTCCGTGCCCGCCCGTTCCGTCTCTGGACGGACGGGGAAGAATACACTGCGGACGCTGTCATCGTCGCGACCGGTGCCTCCGCGAAATTGCTCGGACTCCCCTCGGAGAAACGGTACATGGGGTATGGAGTTTCGGCGTGTGCGACCTGCGACGGGTTCTTCTTCAGGGGACTCCGTGTTGTGGTGATCGGCGGGGGGGACACGGCGATCGAGGAGGCGACGTTCCTGACGAAATTCGCATCGAAGGTCACGATCGTCCACAGACGGGATGAGCTCCGTGCCTCGAAGATCATGCAGGAAAAGGCCTTCGGCAACCCGAAAATCGCCTTCGTGTGGGATTCCGTTGTGGACGAAATCCTCGGGAAGGATGAGGAAGGCAAAAGAGCGGTCACCGCCGTCATACTGAAGAACCTGAAGACCGGTGCCGTCTCGGAGATCGCGGTTGACGGCGTCTTCATGGGGATCGGACACAAACCGAACACGGACCTGTTTGCCGGTCAGCTCGAGATGGATTCCGTCGGCTATCTGATCACGCGGGGAAGAAGCACTGCGACGAACATCCCCGGTGTATTCGCCGCGGGTGATGTCGCCGACAGCGTCTACCGCCAGGCGGTAAGCGCTGCGGGGACAGGGTGTATGGCCGCCATCGATGCGGAGCGTTGGCTGGCAGAACATTCACGTGTGGGGACCTCACTGCTTCAGAATTCATCTTCATCATAATCCGGGGGTTTATCGGGTTACATTGGCTCAACGATCCCGCGTCGTTGCCGGGGCAGCTCGTCGGACCCGGCACTCCTTCCCGCCATTTTTTCAGCTTCTCTGACTCTTCTTCCTCCCGGATGTGCTAATCTTGCCGGTCAACATGACAAATTGACATGCCTGACGAGGCGTGCCGATGGCTTCGTGTCGTGATAACGAGTTATGGAGCAATGGGTTACACCGTTCCTGCGCTTACTGGCACATACGTTGCAAGTATCAATGCCAAGTGACAAAAGAACATTGTAATCTGAACTATCAATAAGGAGGAAGCATATGTTGGCCAGGATCGAAAAATATCAGACGGTTGACTCGTTGATCGGTGAGTTGCTCGGCTTCAGCCGGGATCCCGATTCTCTCTCTGGTTCTGCGGTTGAATCCCCTGCGGTGGAAGATGCCACATTCGCTCCGCCACTCGATGTCACAGAGAACAAGGAAGAGGTGGTCGTGGTGGCGGAACTCCCGGGTGTGAAGAAGGAAGATGTGAAGATATCCCTTGAAAAAGGTCTTCTTACAATCGGGGGCAAAAGAGGAGAAGAGACACTCTCCGGTGATGCGCGCGGACTCCTGCGCGAACAGCAGAAAGGAAAATTCTCGAGGACCGTCCGGCTTCCCTATGAAGTCAATGCCGATAATGTCTCTGCGGATCTTTCTGACGGTCTCCTAAGGATCGTTCTGCCGAAGGCCGAAGCGGCCAGGGCTCATGAAATCACGGTCAGGTAAGGGGAGGGAACAGTCATGACGCAACTGAATAATGCCATTCTGAAGAAGAGCGATGTGGAGCCGGGTCCCGGCGCATCTCTTCGCGCACCCCTCTCGGTTCCCGCCTCGGACATCTCCGAGGCCGGTGAGGCGTATGTCCTGTACCTGGACATGCCGGGGGCCAGGAAGGAGGCCATCAGTGTGACGGTGGTGGATGAGATGCTCGTTGTCAGAGCCCCCATCACGCCGATACACGGGGAAGGCGCAACGATACTCTACCGGGAAATCCGGACTGGGGCGTACGAGCGCCGGTTTGCGCTTGGCGAAGGGATCGACCGGAAAAACGTCGACGCCCGGTACGAGAACGGCGTGCTGGCGGTCAGGCTCCTGAAGACCGAAGCGTTGAAACCGAAAGAAATAGTCATCAAGTGATGCGTCATTCCGCGAGGGGTTCTGAGTATCTCTCTGCCGGAGGCGGAGGAAGCCAGTCTGGAACAGATTGAGGTAAAGGTGAAGTGACCGCCGCCGCGCCAGGTGTCATTCCGGGAGCGCGGAGGGGGGGGTAAGATGATATTCCGGGGCGGGTCCCCGGGGATCGGTGGGATCCCCGGGTGAGCCCGCAGGATCTTTTTTCTCAATAGGACAGGAGCCGTACACAATGGCCAAAAACCGCAGCGAAACGACGATGACGAAGTCAACGGTGCCGCAGGCCCTTCCCGTGCTTCCCCTGCGCAACGCGGTGTTTTTCCCGCACCAGGTGACCCCGCTTTCGGTCGGGCGCGGGGCGAGCATCAGGGCGATCGAGGAAGCGGCCCGGGACGAAGGGCTTATCGTGGTCGTTGCGCAGACTGACGGTGATGTCGAGACCCCGTCGGAGAAAGACATTTACTGGGTGGGGACGCTTGCCCGGGTCCTGAAGGTGTTTACGCTCGCTGACGGGACGCGCAACGTGCTCGTCCAGGGTGTCCGCCGCGTCCAGATCATATCGGTCCTCCATGCGGAGCCGTATATACACGCGGTTGTCCGGGACATCGATGAGGGGAGCGTCACCGGGATCGAGGTCGAGGCGATGGCGACCAATCTGAAGACGCAGTTCAGGAAGGCCGTCGAGCTCTCCCCCAACCTGTCGGATGAACAACTTTCCGTCGTCCTCTCGCTCGAACAGCCTGACGCGATGACCGATATGATCGCATCGATGATTCCGGTGGGGGTCCCCGAAAAACAGGAGGTCCTGGAATCCCGCGAGATCCGGGAGCGGATGGAGAAACTGACGCTGGCGCTCACGAAGCTCCTGCAGAAGCTCGAGCTCGGGAGCAAGATTCAGTCTGAGGTCCAGGACGGGATCAACAAGGGGCAGCGGGAGTACTACCTCCGTGAGCAGATGAAGGCGATCCGGAAGGAGCTCGGGGAGGAAGACGGGAACGTGGAGATGGGAGAGCTGCGCAAGAGGATCGATGCGGCGGGCCTTCCCGAAGAAGCCCTGAAGGTGGCCGAAAAGGAATATAAGCGGCTCTCGCAGATGAACCAGGCCTCCGCCGAGTATACGGTGAGCAGGACCTACCTGGACTGGATACTCGACCTCCCGTGGAGTGTTGCCACGGAAGACTCGCTGGACATCGCGCATGCGCGGGAAGTCCTCGAGAG
>PMND01000168.1 GCA_003161955.1 Ignavibacteriota bacterium
TACCCGTTCCCGTAGAAGAGGGGCTTCCCGTTCTTCCAGAGGCTCTGGTGGACGTGCATCCCCGACCCGTTGTCGGCGAATATGGGCTTGGGCATGAACGTCACAGTGCGTCCCCGGAGCCGGGCCGTGTTCTTGATGACATACTTGAACAGCAACATCGCGTCGGCGCTCTTGAGAAGCGGCGCGAATTTCAGATCGATCTCCGACTGTCCTGCGGTCGCCACTTCGTGGTGCTGGGCTTCAACATCGAGACCCGCCGCGATCAGGTTCGCGGTCATGTCGTTCCTGAGGTCCTGCAGCTGGTCCGTCGGCGGGACGGGAAAATACCCTTCCTTGTAGCGGGGTTTGTAACCCAGGTTCGGCATCTCCTCCCGGCCGGAGTTCCACCTCCCCTCGACAGAGTCGACGTAGTAATAGCTGCTGTGCTCGTTGGTGTCGAACCGGACGTCGTCAAATATGAAAAACTCCGCCTCGGCGCCGAAGTAGGCGGTGTCCGCCAGTCCCGTCGACTTCAGATATGTTTCCGCCTTCCGCGCGATGCTCCGCGGGCAGCGCTCGTACCGTTCCTTCGTCAGGGGGTCATGGACGTCGCAGATCAGACTCAGCGTTTTCACTTCGATGAACTTGTCGATGAACGCCGTGGAAGCGTCCGGGATGATCAGCATGTCGCTTTCGTTGATCGCTTTCCAACCCCGGATGCTCGAGCCGTCGAACCCGAAGCCTTCATCGAACGACGATTCTTCCAGTTTGCTCACCGGAACCGAGAAGTGCTGCCACTGACCTGGAAAGTCCATGAACTTGAAGTCGATCATCGTGACCCCCTCGTCTTTGATCAGCTTGAAGACGCGGGTCAGATGTGATCCGGAGCTTTTTGCCATAGCAGGTCCTTTTATGATGGTGTGTGAAGTGAGTTGTTCTGCGAGCTCGCGCTACCGCTCATTTCGATGCCTCCGCCTTGATGCGCATTGTCTCTTTCGACGTCGAGAGCACGAGATTTGTCCTCGTGTTCAGCACCCCCGACCAGGCCTGGATTTTCGCAAGGAGCTTTTCGAGCGAGGCCGTGTTCGCCGTCCTGACCTTCAGCAGATGGGATCCCTCTCCCGTGATGGCGTGGCACTCGAGGATCTCGTCGTTCGCGTGCGCATGCTCCAGGAACGCGGGATAATGCTTTGAGGAATCCACGGTGACAAATATGAACGCGCAGATGTCCTTCCCCAGTTTCCTGGGATCGACAGTCGCGAAATACCCCGTGATGTATCCGTTTTCCTCCAGCTTGCGGAGCCTTTCACTGACGGAGGGGAGCGATAGCCCCACCGCCTCGGCGAGATCGTTCCGGCGGGTCCTCCCCTGCTTCTGGAGGATCTCGATGATTGTCGTATCAATGCCGTCAAGGACCATGACCCGGGCGCCGTGTATTTGTATCGCTTCCTAAATAACTAAGGGCATCAGCACATAATGACTTCAAATATAAGGCATCCAAGCGAGATTGTCAAGATTTTTCTCGCGAAGCCGGTGCCGGAGGAGGGCAGGGTGACCAGCGTCACGTCCCCAGGGCGGCCGCGCGGAGCGCGCGGACTGCAGAGGGGATGTCCCGCGCGCCAAATATGGACTTCCCCGCAACAAGGACGCTGGCGCCGGCATCCACAACAGCGCGCGCAGTTGTCCCGTCGATCCCTCCGTCGACCTCCAGGAAGACGCCGGGATGAGTGTCGAGCGCCATCGCGGCGGTCCTACGGATCTTCTCAACGGACGATCCGATGAAGGTCTGACCGCCAAAGCCCGGGTTCACCGTCATGATCAGTATCATGTCAACGTCTGCGAGGATCGCGGAAAGGAGCGTCTCGGGCGTCGCAGGGTTGATGCAGACACCGGCCCGGGCGCCGAGGCTCTTGATCTTCTGGACCGTCCGGTGAAGGTGCGGGCACGTCTCGTAGTGTACTGTGATCGAGTCGGCCCCCGCACTCCGGAAATCCTCCAGGTAGAGGTCGGGGTTTTCAATCATCAGATGGACGTCAAACGGCAGGGACGTGTGGCGCCGGATCGAGCGTATGACCGGCGGTCCGATCGTGATATTGGGCACGAAGTGACCGTCCATGACATCGAGATGGAGCCAGTCTGCACCCCCCTGTTCCGCCAGGGCGATCTGCCCCCTGAGATCTGCAAAGTCGGCGGCAAGGAGGGACGGCGCGATCGTGACCATGGGAGGGCGCATTCAGTGCCGGGGGACCTGTATCTCCTCGGTGGGTCGGCCGACCTTCACAACGAACAGGTCGACCTTCTGTCCTCCCGTGACGGTTTCCCCGGCGCGGGGGAACTGCTCGACAACCGTGTTCGGTATCAATTCATAGCTGAGCTGGTAGGTGATGTTCCCCACATTGAGGCCCAGAGCCTGGAGTATCTTCTCCGCCTCGTTGACCGTCTTCCCGACGATATTCGGGACGCTGATACCCGTCCCCGATCCGCCCCCGCTGCTGACCGTGATGTTGACGCGCGCTCCCCTGGCGATCCGGGAATCGGCGCTGAGAGACTGTGCAACGATGGTATTCTCCGGGTACAGGGTCGACGGCTCAAAGTTCATCGAGCCGAGCTGGAGGCCGTTACGTTCCAGTGCGAACTTTGCGTCCCGCATCGAGCGCCCCCGGAGCTGCGGCACCAGCACTATCGCCTCGCCGCCGCTCACAGTCAGGTAGACCCGCCTCCCGTGCTTGACAAGCGACTGGGGGGCGGGGTTCTGGTAGATGACGGTTCCCGGGGGGCGGTCGGGGTCGGGCCTCGTGTCGGCTTCGACGGGCTGAAGGCCCGCTCCCTCCAGCTGTGCACTGGCTTCGGCGATCGGGAGCCCCGAAACGCTCGGGACCGACTGGGTCCCTCCATGGTAGACGTACAGCGGGAGAGCGACATCATTCAGGAGGAGGAACACGGCGAGCGCAGAGCCGGCGGCAATCGAGAGTTTGCGCACCCAGGGCTTGCGAACGAGTTCAAGGAACGTCAATGGCATGTTGCTTCGATGGCTGTCTCCCAAGTGCGGAAATATACTCAAACAAACCCGTATTCACAAGATCAATGAGAGTCCAGGGGAGAACTCTCCCTGCCGGGTTCCGCCGGACGAGGAACCGGTCCCTTTTCAAATGCGTTGATCAATACAGACCCGGGAGGATCCGGGAGCCGGTCACCGAAAAGAAAGGCCGGCGGGAGATTTGCGATTCTTCCCCATGCTGCCGTTATTGTGACGGAAGATTCAACGATCCCCGGTCGCGAACACACACAATCATATCCGGCACCTGCGTCATGTTCCGTCTGACCATATTTGTGATCATCTCGGGGCTTCAGTTACTCGTCTACTCCAGGGCCGTGCGCTGGGCGCGCGCGCGGTTCCCGGGAAATGCCAGGGCCCGGGCCGTGCTCGCCGTGCTTTTTGGTCTGTCAGGCCTGGGGCTCGTCATTGCCCTCTTCCCCGGACCCGTCGCGTCGCTTGTCCCCGGCTGGATCGCTGTGCTGCTGGCCCGGCCCTTTTACATCTGGCAGGGGGCGACGATCGGGCTGGGACTCGCGATCCTTGCCGGCATTATCGTTGTGTCTCCGTTGCGGCTCGCGGGCGCCGTGCTCCGCCGGCTCCCATGGACAGCGACGGGTTTCCGGCGGATGACGGAAAATCCCGTCGTCGTCCGGTTCGACGCCTCGAAGCGCGCATTCCTCCTCCGGGGGATGGAAGGACTCACCGCAGTCTCGTTCGGCGCGGCGACGTACGGCGTGATCTCGGGAAGGTCCGGATATGAATTCACCGAGTCCAGCATCCCGGTACGTGATCTTCCCCCCGCGCTCGACGGGTTCACGATCGGACTCGTCAGCGACATCCATTCGAGCTCGTTCATGACAAAGAAACAGATGGACGGGTACTGCGCCGCATTGATGTCGCTCGGCACGGACCTGATCGTCGTTCCAGGCGATTTCGTGAACAGCCGCACTGAGGAGGTTTATCCTTTTGCCGAGTCGTTCAGCGCTCTCCACGCCCCGTGCGGCGTGTATGGAGTTCTGGGGAACCACGATTTCTACGCCCCCGATCCCGACCGCGTGGCACGCGAAGTGGACGCGTGCGGCGTCAGACTCCTCCGGAACGACAGCGTCATCATCGGCAAGAACGGAGCACGCTTCGCGTTGATGGGAATTGATGACGTCGGCCGGTCCGAGCGGGCGACGTCGCATATGCAGAGTGCCGCCCGGGGGGTCCCGGACGCGCTCCCCCGCGTACTCCTCTGCCACCGCCCCTACTTTCTCGAAGAGGCGGCGGCAATGGGGATGGACCTGGTTCTCAGCGGTCACACGCACGGGGGACAGATCGTGTTCGGACGTATCGGCCCGCTTGTCCTGACCCCCGCCGCAATTGCCTCCCCCTACGTCTGGGGGAACTACAGCCGGGGACGCACGCAGATGTATGTGTCCCGGGGAATCGGAACAGTCGGCCTTCCCATGAGAGTCAACTGCCCCCCCGAAGTCACAAGGATCACGCTGAGACGTGGGGCGGAAATTCCCGGGGCCGGTCAATCGTAAGGACGCGCGTGTCCCNNATGACAGCCCCGACCGCCCACGACTCCCCGCAGAAAACCGGCTGGATCGAGGTCATTGCCGGCTGCATGTTCAGCGGCAAGACCGAAGAACTGATTCGCAGGATACGCAGGGCGCAGATAGCCCGCCAGCAGGTTGCTATATTCAAACCGGGGATCGATGACCGCTACAGCGCCGATCACATCGTGTCGCACAGCGAAGCAAGGCTCCAATCGGTGAGCGTGGAGAATGCGGCCGACATACTCCGGCTCGCCGGCGATGCGCAGGTCGTGGGGATCGATGAGGGGCAGTTCTTCGACATGGGGATCGTGGATGTCGCGGAGGAACTTGCTAACAGGGGAAAACGCGTGATCATCGCGGGGCTTGACCAGGACTACCGGGGAAAACCGTTCGAGCCTATCCCCCAGCTTCTTGCGGTCGCCGAGTACATCACCAAGACGCTCGCCATCTGCGTCGTCTGCGGGAACCCCGCCGACAGGACGCAGCGGACCACGGAGGCGAGCGAACGCGTGCTTGTCGGCGCAAAGGATTCATACGAGGCCCGTTGCAGGCGCTGTTTTCAGCC
>PMND01000084.1:0-6731 GCA_003161955.1 Ignavibacteriota bacterium
CGCGCCGGAATTTTCCCCAGCTTTCCATTTCCTGCTGGATGACCATCGTGAATGTCGGTACCGTCCGTCCCATGCGATGCGCCCTCCCCGATGTGAATGCTCTTCCCCCCCCGGACATTAAAAATTTCCGGGGGAATCTCCGGCAGAATCCGCTGGCTCCCTGCGTCTTCGACGACCCGGTACACGCGGTCCATGACGGTCATCAGGTGCGGGAAAAGTCCGTTCCGCTCCTTTGAGCCGAGCTTCACGTCCAGCGAGGCCAGGAGCACGGCGACGTTCTCCTGCCGCAGCCGCCGGAGCGCCCCGAGGATCCTCTCCAGTCCCGCCTTCGCCTGGAACAGCGGCGCCTGGTCGTCGTAGAACGTGTCGAGCAGGCCGAATATGATGACCACCGGCGAGCCGCGCTCCCGGACGAACAGGGGGAGACGCTCCGTGATCACCGCTTCCATCTGGTAGCAGGTGAATGCGCGGGAGACGAAAATGTTGTCCAGCAGGCTCTCCGGCGTGATCCTCCGTCCGTCCGGGTGCACCCCCCCCGCGTGTTTCCGCGCGAACTCGGCCAGGAAGTAAACGTCGAACCGGTTCGTCCCGTCCACGAGCGTCACCGGCCTGCCGCCCAGCAGCACATGCGCCGCCGCCGCAAGGGAGATGCGGAAGACACCTCCTGTGCCGTGAAGGCAGTACAGCTTCCCGGGCGGGGCGGACTTGAATTGCTGCATCATCTGCGTGTACGGAACATGCGGACCGGTGGTCATGGCGTCACGCGGCTTTTCGCTTGATGGGTGACCGGCGGGCAAGCTCGGCATCGAGCCCGGCGAGAAGACGCGTGAGCCGGCGGACGCCGGTCCCGCGTGACGCCCGGGGGGACGCCGCCGCTTCCCCGTCTGTGAGATACGCGTAGAGCGTCTTTTCTTCCCCGAGGCAGAGACGGACCGTCTCGTGGAAGGCCATCCATTCCTCTCCTTCCTCCTCCATCGCCAGACACGCACTGCGCAGCACGCATGGATCGGAAGCGAGCGCGCCGGGCACCCGGACGGCATCGAGCAGCGGAGCAGGCGCCGGCACGTGAATGATGTTCCGCTGGCGCAGGCTTGCGANNNGGATCAAGGAAATGCGGGTTGACCTCTCCCCGCTTCTTCCTGTCAGGATGCCCGTACGGAAACCGGTAGATCATCTGTTCGCCATCGATGAGGAGAGTCCAGGCAAAGTCTTCCCCGGCCTGCCCGCTCATCCGGCAGAGGAGTGCGGGATCGGGCGGACACCGGCAGTCGCAATGGAGCAGGGCCGTGTCAAAGAGCCGGGCATACTCGGTGACGGCGCCGCGCGGCTCACGGTAGAGCAGCCCGCTCCAGAAAGGGGAGGCGCGGGGCGAGAGGCCGATATGGATGTTGTGCCTCCTCCAGGCGCGGAGGCGTGGGAGAAGCTGCTCGCCCGGGTCGTCATACTGATGTGTCATTCCCCTCCTCCCGCCGCTCCGCCACGCCGCAGGTGATCCCCCAGCGGATGCTGCCGTAGCCGTACCTCGACTGGAGGCCATCCAGCCGGCGGTGGAGCGTGCTGAATTTTTCCGCGGCGGTGACACCGAGATCCATCTGGGACCCTTCCACGGCCGACAGGTTCGATACTTTCACACCGACAAGACGGACGAGCTGTCCCGGCACGCAAAGCTGCGCGAGCAACCGCCGGGCGGCGGCGAATATGTCCTCTTCATTCGACGAGGAGAGGGGAAGCGACGCCTGTTTCTGCACCGTCGTGAAATCGGCGAACCGCACGCGCACGGTGACCGTGGAAGCCGTGAGCCCGTCCTCCCGGAGCGTCTTGCAGCAGCATTCGGCCAGATAGTAGAGCGTGGCGCCGACGCGCTCGCGGTCGGCGGTGTCGGCGCCGAATGTCCTGTCGCGGGAAATCGATTTCTCGACGTGATCGTGCGGAATTATTGCTTCGTCGGAAGGAACGGCGCACGAAGCGATAAAGCGGCAGAGCGAAAACGTGCGGAGGCGTTCCGGGCGGAGGGGGGGCCGCCGGTCGTCCGGACGCGCATTCCTCTCCGCATACGCCATGGCATCCCCCACCGTCCTGATCCCGTACGTGTGGAGATGCGGAAGCGTCTTCGAGCCGATACCGGGGATCGTTTCCACCGGCAGCGGGGCCAGGAACCCGCGCTCGGTTCCCGGCCGGACAATGACAAGGCCGTCCGGCTTCTTCACCCCCGCGGCGATCTTCGCACACACCCTGTTCGCCGCAACGCCGATCGAGACGCTCAGCCCGCATTCCCGTACTATCCGCTCCTTCATCGCCTCCGCCATCCGCGACGGGTCGTGCCCCCAGAAATGCAGGCACCCGGTCACGTCCATGTACGCTTCATCCACACTCACCTGTTCCAGGTCGGGGGTGAAATCCCGGAGTATCGCCATTATTTTTTCGGAGTATTCGCCGTAGAGACGGTGGCTCCCCCGCAGGAACACCGCGTCAGAAGGAAGAATCCGCGCCGCGCTACGAAGCGGCATCGCCGTCCGCACGCCGTACTTCCTTGCCTCGTAGTTCGGGCACGAGACGATCCCCCGGTCGGTGCGAAGTCCCCCTATACACACCGGTCTCCCCCGGAGCTCGGGGTGCAGGGCCATTTCGACGGAGGCGAAGAAACAGTCGATATCAAGAAGAAAGAATGTGCGCATAGTCGTGTCTCTGGCATTCTTCACATATGCCGCTCCGGTCCGCCGTGTACCGGCACGAGCATTCACGGCACAGGGTCAGGAAATGGACGGCACAGGATGGACAATGGATGTCCCCCCCGAGCGTTTCGTCCGCCATCGCGTAAAACTCTTCCAGCTCGCGGACGCTCAATGTCCGCTCGCACACGCAGCACTCGGGCGGCGACAGGACATACAGCGGTTCGGTGCGGATCACGGGTTCACCTCCTGTTCGGGAAACGAGAGCGGGGCGCAGGCCCGGAAAAAGGATACGACATTTTTGTCGTGTTGTCAATAACCGGAGAACAAATTTGTCGTGTGCCTTTTGGGCGAAAACGCGGGAAGTCGTTGAACGGCAACGCGCAGGGAGGGGCATATAAAAAAATATTCCAACCGAACTCGTAAACGCGTCCGCGGACATGTAGTTATGTGTACCGGCACCGCGCGGGCGAAACCGGGCGGCGAGGCAACAGAAGTTCCCCGGAAGTTCCCCGGAAGTTCCCCAGAAGTTCCATTGATGCGGATCCGGTGGTTCCACGGATCAGACGTCAATGGTCCACCGCGCACCCCGTCCTGTCCCCCGGCAGGATGGGGTGCCGGCAGGTTTCCCCCCCTCCTTTCATCTGAATGATCCGTTTTGTACATTCTCCCCGTTCCCGTCAGTCCCACTCACGAAGGATCCCCTCTCATGAATGAAACTCCGATCCAGGCGCCAGAGGCCGAACAGGNNGTCTATGATAATGTCCGGCAGACCCCCCCCACGAGCAGCAACTGGGTGATCCCGACACTGATACTTATCGTCGTCGGCGTGATCATGGCGTACCTTATCACAAGCAACCCGACGCTCTCAGACCAGATGAAACGGATGGCGAGCGAGCAGATGGAGAAGGGACTGACGAAACAACTCGCCGCGGGAAAGATCACGCAGGAACAGGCCAACCAGGCGCGGGACCAGATGTCCGGCTTCGGAGCGACCGGCACACTGATATTCACCTACGCCAGCGCCGCCCTGGGTCCCTTCTTCGCCCTGTTCCTGGGAGGCCTTGTCTTCTGGCTCCTGGGCAAAGGGGCGATGAAAGCGACCTCGCCGTACATGAAAGTGGTGGAGGTGGTGGGCCTGACGTTCTTCATCGCAACGCTCGAGAGCATCGTGACGACGATACTCGCCATCGGCATGAATACCATGTTTGCCTCGCCGAGCCTCGCGCTCCTTATCTCCGACTTCTCCATCGAGAACAAGATGCACCTCCTGGCGGCGTCGGTGAACGTGTTCACGTTCTGGACTCTCGGCGTCACGAGCATCGGCCTTTCGCGGCTGTTCCAGAAGGATCTTCCGAAGGTGCTCGTCCTCGTCTTTGCGCTCTGGATACTCTGGACTCTTTTCAAGGTCTTCGTGCTGACAGCACTCCGGTGATGCGCCGCTCCTGACGGCCGTCTCCAGGCCCGCCGGCGCGCCCGGCGGGCTTTTTCTTTTCCTCACACGTGTGCTATATTGAAGCATGCCGAAAAAGAAACAATCCCCGGGAACGCTCCCGCTCTTCGATGACATGCAGGAGCCGGCGGCCGACACGCCCCCGCCGTCCCCGTACGTATCGCACAATCGCGAACGGCTGCGGCGCTGGGCGAGCAGGGGGATCTACTTCGGATCCTCTTCGTGGAAGTATCCCGGGTGGAAGGGGATGGTGTACAACCGCGCGTATCCCTCGAAGAAGGCGTTCGAACGGGAGTGCCTCACGGAATACTCCGGNNACGGACCGGATCACGATCAAACGTTATCCGAACCTCCCGCGCCACGGCGCAAACGCAGGGGGGGAAAACCCGGACTTCCTCAACCTCGAGCTGTTCGAGGACGCGTTCCTGCGTCCCGTGGAATCGCTCGGGAAGAAGCGGGGGGTGATCATATTCGAGTTCTCCGCCTTTTATCCGAATTCCGGGATCACGTACGAGAAATTCCTGCGGCTCATGGACGACTTCCTTGCCCGCCTCCCGAGGGAATTCTCCTACGCGGTGGAGATACGGAACAAAGAGTACCTCACCGCCGATTACCTCACGATGCTCAGCGACCGGGGGGCGGCGCACGTCCTGAACAGCTGGACGAAGATGCCCCCCATCATCGAGCAGATACAACTGGCCGGGGTCCTTTCCGCAAAGTTCTCGGTGGCGCGCGCGCTCCTGAGACCCGGAAGGACGTACCAGGAGGCCGTGGAGATGTTCCAGCCGTACGACGCGATCAGGGAGGAGAACCCCGAACTCCGTCTCGGACTCGCGGAGACGGTGCAGCGGTGCATCGCCGGGGGGAGGCAGCTCTACGCCTACGTGAACAACAGGGCNNGGAACCAGCTCAACCCGGCACAGTACCAGGCGGTCTCCTCCGTCAACGGCCCACATCTGATCATCGCGGGGGCAGGCACGGGGAAGACGCGCACGATCACCTACCGGGTCGCCTACCTCATGGAGCTCGGCGTGAAACCCGAGTCGATACTGCTCCTGACGTTCACCCGCCGCGCGGCACAGGAGATGCTCCGCCGCGCCTCGATACTTCTCGACGCACGGTGCGAGAAAGTGGCCGGCGGCACGTTCCATTCGTTCGCCAACATGGTCCTCCGCCAGTATGCGCCGCTTCTTGACTTCGATTCGTCGTTCTCGATACTCGACCAGGGAGACGCCGAAGACGTGGTAAACCTGCTCCGGACGCAGTACAAATTCGACACGAAGGAACGGCGGTTCCCGCGCAAGCAGACACTGTATACGATATTCTCGCGGGCCGTGAACACGCTGACGCCGGTGAAGGAGATACTGAAAGAGGACTATCCCCATTACGAGGATTTTCTCGGGGACATTCTGAAGCTCCAGTCGGCGTTCGAGCAGTACAAGGCCGGACACAACATGATGGATTACGACGATCTCCTGATCTACCTGCGGAAGCTCCTGCGTGACAACGACAAGGTCCGGCGCACGCTCTCGGACCGCTACAGGTACATTATGGTCGACGAGTACCAGGACACCAACAGGATACAGGCGGAGATCGTGACGCTTCTCGCCTCCTCACACGGCAACATCATGGTGGTGGGGGACGACGCGCAGTCGATCTACTCGTTCCGTGGGGCGACAATCCGGAACATACTCGACTTCCCCGAGGCGTTTCCCGGTTGCACGCTGATTAAGCTGGAAGAGAATTACCGGAGCACACAGCCGATACTGAACCTCACAAATGAAATCCTCCGCCGCGCACGGGAGTAAGGGGTCGGACCGGGGCGTATGAGACATAAATACAATAAAGAACTCTTCACCCACAGGACCGGGGGGGACCTGCCGACGATCGTCGTGGCGGAGAGCGAGAACTTCCAGTCCAAGTTCGTGGTCCAGAANNGCGAACGTCCCGTTTGTCAAGTTCGGCGGTTTCAAATTCATCGAGACCGCCCATATCAAGGACATGGTCGCGTATCTCCGCGTGCTGGAAAACCCGCGCGATGCGGTGGCATGGAACCGGATACTCCTTCTCGTGGAAGGGGTGGGGCCGAGGACCGCGGAGAAAGTGATCGACGACGTCCTGGCACGCCGCGTGGCAACGGCGGGAGAATCCTCCCGCACGCTTCCGGCGTTCTGGACGGGATTCGCGGGGTACCCGGACAAGGTGAGCGATCTGTTCGGCGCCCTCAAGGAGGCGAGCCCCTCCCACATCGCCCCGGCCGACAAGGTCCAGATGCTGCTCCACTATTACGAGCCGGTGTTCAAACGCCGCTACGACGACTACAACAAGCGACGGAAAGACCTCGACATGTTCCAGCAGATCACCGAGCGCTACCGCTCACTCGGGACGCTCCTGACCGACCTGGCGCTGGAACCCGCCACCGAGAGCGTCACGGACATCACTCCCCCGGGAACGGACGATGAAAAGCTCGTCCTCTCGACGATACACAGCGCAAAGGGACTGGAGTGGCACACGGTGTTCGTCATCTATGCGCTCGAGGGGAGGTTCCCGGCGAGCCGCGCGGCGATGAGTGAGGATTCGATGGAGGAGGAACGGCGGCTCATGTACGT
>PMND01000084.1:6761-8474 GCA_003161955.1 Ignavibacteriota bacterium
AACGGGGCGACCCTGGCGATTCATCAGCAGGACCGTGTCGGATTGATCGGGAACAACGGTTCGGGGAAATCAACCCTCCTGAAAATTATCGCCGGCGTCATGCAGCCGGATTCCGGCTCGGTGTCCCGACGCCGCGACATCGTCACCGGGTACCTCTCGCAGGACTTTCAGCTTGATCCCAATCTGTCGGTCTATGACAACATTGTCGAAGGCGCACACGATGTCATTGCCTTCCTGCGCGAGTACGAGTCCCTTCCTTTTTCGTCAGACCGCCGCCACGACCTTGAATCGCTCATCCATCACCTCGATGGATGGAATCTCGACAACCGCATTGAAGCGGCAATGCATTCGATCAACGTCCCGGCAAAAGAGCGCGATATCGCCAGTCTCTCAGGAGGCGAAAGACGACGGGTGGCACTGTGCAAAGCGATCGTCTCCCGCCCGGACCTTTTGATTCTGGACGAGCCGACAAACCATCTTGACACGGAATCCATCGAGTGGATCGAAGAGTTCCTTGCGAACTATTCGGGGGCCTGTCTGTTTGTCACCCATGATCGGTATACGCTCGATTCGATTGCCGCCCGGATCGTCGAGCTTGCGAATGGAACGTGCTACTCGCACAATGGCAATTACACGGACTTCCTCCTGGACCAGGCCGANNAAGTCGAAGAGCCGCCTGAAGAAGTACTTCGAGGAGGTCGACAAAAAGCGATACGAGCCCGATGGAGAGGTGGAACTCGTCATTCCTCCGGCTTCCGATCTCGGCTCAACAATCTTGAATCTTACGAATGTCGGGTTTGCGTACGGAGAAAGGAAGATCTTCGGCGGGGTCGATGTGAAGTTCGATCGAAAGCGAAAGCTGGGAGTAATCGGTCGGAACGGCCTCGGCAAGACGACCCTGATGAAGATCATCCTGGGAGAGCTGGCGCCGACAGAAGGAGCGGTCGAGGTGGGGGAACGGACAGTGATAAACTATGTTGACCAATCCCGGACGATTCTGAATGATGCGAATACCGTGATTCAAGAGATCGGAGAGGGGCGGGACTGGTTTCTGTTCGGCGGGGAACGGTTGACGGTCTGGTCATATCTGCGNNACGTTACGCATCCTGGAGGAAGCGCTGGCAGCGTTTGATGGTTGCGTTATTGCGGTCAGCCATGACCGGTACTTCCTGAACCGCGTGTGCAACGGGATCCTGGCTTTTGAAGGGGACGGTTACGTGCATTTCAGCGAAGGAGACTATGATTACTACATTGAAAAACGGGACGTCAGATTTGCGGAAACGGCTTCGAAGGTTGAGACAACGAAGGCGAAGGATATTGGTGCCAGGCGGAAACCCGCGACAGCCGGGAACAAACTGAAATGGAAAGAAGCCAGGGAGCTGGAAGGTATTGAGGAGAACATCCAACGAGCGGAAGAAGATGTCCTCCGTCTGGAGGCGATGTTCTCAGCGCCGGATTTCCATGAGAAGTTTGGCGATAGAACAATGCAACTGGTTGAGGAGCTCGAGAGCGCAAAGGCGACGGTCGAGAAATTGTATCTGCGGTGGCATACGCTGGAGGAATTGAAGGGAGGAGCGTAGACCAAAATTGCGCCGGACATTCGGTTGAAAGCCTGTTTCTGACGGAAAGTGAAATAGTCTTTCTCGTCATTTGCCTTCCTCCTTCGCGCATTGATGAATTCTCGTCCTCGCCGGTATTAACTGCAAATCCCCT
>PMND01000015.1:0-98085 GCA_003161955.1 Ignavibacteriota bacterium
TGACGGCGGGATCCTGGCGATGGTGAGCAAGCCGGACTACGACCTCTCCACATTCAGCGGGGTCACCCCTCCCGACATCTGGCGGTCGCTCAATGACGACGAGGCGGCACCGATGTTCAACCGCGCGACTCTCACCCGCTACCCTCCGGGCTCCACGTTCAAGATGCTTCTTGCCGTCGCGGCCCTGGAGACCGCAAGCATTACTCCCGCCTGGCGCGTGAACTGCGGGGGATCGTTCCGGCTGGGGAACAAGGTGTTCAGGGACCTGCACGTGCACGGGGGGGTCGACCTCGTGAACGCCATCAAGGTATCGTGCAACGTCTATTTCTATCAGGTGATGATGAAGACCGGCCTCGATGCGTGGTCCCATTACGGCAATGAGTTCGGATTCGGCCGGCTGACGGGGATCGACATTTATGAGGAAAACCCCGGTCTCCTTCCCTCGACGGCGTACATGGACAAGCGATATGGAAAAAACGGATGGACGCGCGGCTTCCTCCCGAGCCTGGGGATCGGCCAGGGAGAGCTGGGCGTGACGCCGCTCCAGATGGCATGCTATGCGGCGGCCCTCGCAACGAAGGGTGAGTACCGGCAGCCGCACGTGGCACGCGCGATCGTGACGAAGTCCCCGCGCTCTGTGGATACGCTGACGTTCCAGACCCGCCACATTGAGGTTTCCGAGAACACATGGAATGTCGTCCGCGAAGGGATGCGCCGGGTTGTCGAGGAACCAGGCGGCACCGGCGGCATGGCCCGCGTACCAGGGATCCAGAGCGCCGGCAAGACCGGCACTGCACAGAATACGCACGGACCCGATCACGCATGGTACGTCGGGTTCGCCCCGTTCGATAATCCGCGTATCGCGGTGGCGATGCTTCTCGAGAACGCGGGCTTCGGCGGGACACAGGCGGCACCCCTGGCCGGCCTCTGCATCGAGCGTTACCTGAAGGGGAGGATCGCGCGCTACGACCCTCCGCCGGCAACGCGGAAGCCAGTCCCCTTCCCCCAGGCTCTCCCCCCACTCCACGCCCTGCTCCAGCGATGATATTCCAGGATATCAAAGAGCGGATCGACTACAAGACCGCACTGATCGCCCTGGCGCTTGTCACGATAGGAATAATCTCGGTCTACAGCGCGACGTACGACGCGCGCGCGGCGGAGATATTTCACAAGCAGGTGCTCTGGGTGGGGGTCGGGGTTCTTGCGCTCGCAATCATGGCCGCCGTCCCTTTCCGGCTCCTCCAGCTGGTGTCGTACCCCGCCTATTTTCTTTCCATCCTCATGCTTGTCATCGTCCTGATCCTCGGGAGAACCGTGTCGGGATCCATGAGCTGGTTCAACCTCGGTCCGCTCCGCCTGCAGCCTTCGGAATTCACGAAGATCACCACCGTCCTCGCTCTCGCAACGTACCTCGCCCGGAGCGACGTCTCCCTCAAGAAGATACGGGACCTCTCCATCGCCGCAGGGATCGTCCTCCTCCCCGTCACGCTGATCATGATGCAACCGGATACCGGGACCGCCATCATCTTCTTCGGGATGTTTTTCCCCGTCCTTTTCTGGGGGGGCGCCTCACGGTTTACGCTCGTGGCGATCGTGGCTCCGGTGGGGACTGCCGTGGCGGCGCTCTTCGGCACGACGCCGTTCCTGACGGCCGTGATCCTGTTCGGGGTGCTCATCTACCTGACCCAGGAGGACCGCATCGCCGCCGCCGCGGTGTTCTCTCTGACCGTGCTTATCGGCGTTTCCGTCCAGTTCATCTACGAAGGACTCAAACATTACCAGCAAAAGCGGATCGCGACATTCCTCGATCCGAATGCCGACCCCCTCGGTGCGGGCTACAACATTCTCCAGTCGAAGGTGGCCATCGGCTCGGGAGGGTTTTTCGGCAAAGGGTTCCTGCGGGGGACGCAGACGCAGCTGAACTTCATTCCCGAGCAGTGGACGGACTTCATCTTCTGCGTTCCCGGGGAGGAATTCGGTTTCCTCGGGGCCGCAACCGTGCTCCTTCTCTTCATGGCGCTTCTCATCCGCGGGGTGACGATCGGCTCGGTCGTGAAGAACCGCTACGGCGGGTTTGTCGCAATCGGTCTGACGGCGGTATTCGCCACACACATTTTTCTCAACATCGGCATGTCCATCGGCCTCCTCCCGGTGATCGGCGTCCCTCTCCCGTTCCTCAGTTACGGAGGGTCGGCCCTCCTCTCGGCAATGACGATGGTGGGGATACTGATGAACCTCTACGCGAACAGAAAAGAATACTGACAATGCCTAAAAGACTCCCCCGCAGGCGTACTCCCCGTCCGAAGCCCGGCCGGACGGAGGTCCCGGCCGACAGGCTCCGGTGGCGCTGTACCCCCGACATGCTCCATATCGCCGACATGGCCGATATCAAGCCTTCGCGCAGCATCATCGGGCAGGATCGCGCGCTCCAGGCGATCCAGGTCGGCCTCGAAATGAAACACTACGGTTACAACATATTCGTCACAGGACTCCCCGGGACAGGCAGGATGACCGCCATCCACCGGATGCTGCACGAGTTCGAAGGGCGGAAGATCCCTCTGACCGACAAGGTCTACGTGCACAACTTCCGCAATCCGGATGCTCCGATCATGCTCGCATTCCAGGCGGGACAGGGGATAGCGTTCAAGCGGGAGATGGGGACGTTCCTCGGCGACATGCAGAAGGGGATTCCCGCCGTGTTCGAAAGCCGCCGGTACATCGAGCAGCGTAAGGGAATGCTCGAGCACTTCCAGGACCGGCAGCGGAGCGTGCTGAAGGATTTCGAGAAGAAAGTGAAGAAGAAGGGGTTCGAAGTCGTCCAGGTGCAGGGTGGACCGACAAACCGTCCGGAGATCGCGCCCGTCATCGAAGGGAGTCCCCTCGGCCTGGATCAACTTCAGGCGAAAGTCGATTCGGGGCAGCTTTCGCAGGACGAGCTCAATCGCCTGACCGCGGAGCAGGCGGACCTGGAAGGACAGATGGATATCGTCATGCGGGAGATGCGCAACATCGAGCGACGCGCAAAGAAATCGCTGGAGGACCTCAACCACAAGATCATGGTGCCGGTGGTGGAGGAGCTCCTCGAGGAGATCCGCGGGAAGTTCAGCGCGGAGGGACTCGAGGGATACGTGGCAGAGGTCAGGAAAAGCATCCTCGACAACCTCTCGAGGTTCCACCAGAAAGAGGAACAGCCCGTGTCCCTGACCGGGATGCAGATCTCCCGCGAGGAGGATACGTTTTTCGAGTTCGCGGTGAACGTGATCGCAGACAACGGCGGCGCGCAGGGAGCTCCCGTCGTCCTGGAAAAAAACCCCCGGTATAAGAATCTCTTCGGGACGATCGACAGGGAGGTGGACAGGAACGGAGTCTGGCGCTCCGATTTCACGCTCATCAAGGCCGGATCAATCGTGAAGGCGGACGGAGGTTACCTGGTGCTGAACGCGCTCGACGCACTCTCTGAACCCGGCGTGTGGAACACATTGAAGAGAATTCTCCGCAACCGCCAGATCGAAATCCAGCCTCCCGAGTCAGGCCTCCTCGGCTCCAGCTCCGCGCTCAAACCNNTGTGCGACAGGGAGCAACTGATCGCGTTCGATACCTCCGCCCTCTGCGAGATGGTGGAGTACGGGGTGCGGCTGGCGGGACGCCAGAACAAGCTGTCGACCCGGTTCAGCATACTCGCGGACGTCCTCCGCGAGGCGAATTACTGGGCGGGAAGGGAGCAGGCAGACCGGGTCACGGCGGATCATGTGCGCAAGGCAATCAACGAGCGGATTGAGAGGGTGAGGCTGGTGGAGGAGAAGATACAGGAGATGATCGACGACGGCTCGATCATGATCGATACCGAAGGCAAGGTGACGGGACAGGTCAACGGGCTGAGCGTCTACCAGACCGGAGAGCATGAATTCGGCAAGCCCGCCCGGATCACCGCGAAGACTTCGGTGGGCCGCTCGGGGATCATCAACATCGAGCGGGAGGCGTCCATGAGCGGTCCCTCGCACAACAAGGGGGTGCTCATACTGGGGGGATATCTCCGGGGGAAATACGCGCAGAAACACCCGCTCGAGCTGAGCGCCAGTCTTGCCTTCGAACAATCGTATTCGGGTGTGGACGGCGACAGCGCCTCGTCGTCGGAGGTCTATGCCATCCTGTCGAGCATTTCCGGAATCCCGATCGACCAGGGGATCGCAGTGACGGGCTCGGTAAACCAGCACGGAGACATCCAGCCGATCGGGGGAGTCAATCTGAAGATCGAAGGGTTCTTCGACTGCTGCAAGACCCGGGGGCTGAACGGAAGGCAGGGGGTGATTATCCCCCACCAGAATGTCGGCGACCTGATGCTCAGACACGACGTGACCGACGCCGTGCGGAAGAACCTCTTTCACGTCCACGCAATACGGTCCATCGACGAGGGGATCGCCATACTGACGGGCCTTCCCGCGGCGAATGTTCACGCGAAGGTCGCAGCGAAGCTGAAGGAATTCGCGAGAATGCAGAAAAAGCATGCCTGAAGAGCCCGGACATTCCGGCGTCCCCGTGATGACGATTCAGGAATTCCGGGCATATGCCCATGAACTCGTCGACTGGATGGCCGATTACCTCCTGGAGGTGGAGCGCTTCCCCGTCAGACCGACCGCCGCTCCCGGTGATATCACCCGGCAGATTCCTCTCCATCCCCCTCCGGACGGAGAGCCGTTCGCGGCGATATTCGCCGACTTCAGGAACGCGATCGTCCCGGGGATGACGCACTGGCAGCATCCGTCGTTCTTCGGGTATTTCCCCGCGAACAACAGTCCCCCCTCCATTCTTGCGGAGATGCTGACCGCGACGATGGGGGCGCAGTGCATGAGCTGGGCGACGTCGCCGGCGGCGACAGAGCTGGAAGGACGGATGATGCAGTGGCTCGGAGAAATGACCGGCCTCCCCCCTTCATTCACCGGCGTCATACAGGATACGGCATCCACGGCAACGCTGTGCGCGATGCTGACCGCGCGCGAGCACAAGACCGGTTTCCGCGTGAACGCGGAAGGCCTGCCTCAGGGACGCCACTTCGCGGTGTACGCATCGACGGAAACACATTCTTCGGTTGAACGCGCGGTGAAGATCGCGGGGCTCGGCGCTGCAGCCCTCCGCAAGCTCCCGGTCGATGAACGGTTTGCAATGGTCCCGGAGGAGCTCGAGAGTGCGGTTGCCCGGGACCTCTCGCAGGGCTTCGAGCCTCTCTGCACGGTGGCGACGATCGGCACCACGGGCTCCACCGCGATCGATCCCCTGAAACGCATTGGCGAGATATGCACGAGGCACGGCATCTGGCTGCATGTCGATGCCGCCTATGCGGGGACAGCCCTGCTCCTCCCGGAGAAACGATGGATGATCGACGGGATCGAACTCGCCGATTCATTCGTGTTCAACCCTCACAAGTGGATGTTCACGAATTTCGATTGCTCCGCGTACTTTGTGAAGGACGCGGGGTTGCTCGTCAGGACATTCGAGATACTCCCGGAATACCTGAAGACCCCGGAGAAGGGACGCGTGGATAACTACCGGGACTGGGGAATTCAGCTCGGCCGGCGGTTCCGGGCGCTGAAACTCTGGTTCGTCATACGCAGTTTCGGCGTCGAGGGACTCCGTGAACGGATCAGGAGCCACCTGGCGTTTGCACAGTCGTTTTCCCGGAATATCGGGGAGGAGCAGGATTTCGAGCTCCTGGCCCCGGTCCCCCTGGCGGCGGTCTGCTTCCGCTACCACCCCGCGGGGACGGACGATGCGGCGACTCTCGACACGATGAACTCCGCGCTNNAGCCAGACCAACGTCACGCAGCAGCATGTCGATGCGGCGTGGGATCTGATCCGCACGACGGCCCGTTCGAAAGACTACGTCCACGAAAGAGCACGCTGACATCTTCGCCCTGTACCAGTCGCTCCGCGCCACCGGCGGCACCGGAGTCCTGGCGAGCGTCGTCAGGACGACAGGTTCCACCTACAGAAGGCCGGGGGCCCGCATGCTGGTGGCCGGCGACGGCCGTTCCGCCGGACTCATCAGCGGCGGATGCCTGGAGAGCGATCTCCGCGAGCGTTCTGCCGACGTCATTGCTACCGGGAAGCCCCTCCTTGTGCGCTATGACTCGACGTCGCCGGACGACGTACTCTGGGGGCTCGGCCTCGGCTGCCCGGGTATCGCCCATGTGCTTCTCGAGCGGGTTTCAGGTGCGGAGGAATGCAGTGTGCTGGAGTTCATCCAGGAGTGCCGCCGCATGCGCTCGGCCGGCGCGATCGCCACGACGTACGCCCTGACCGGTGAGAGTGCCGGATCCCGGGTGTTCCTCCGGGAGGGGATCGCTCTCAAAGGGGGGACGGCCCATGAAGCGCTGACAGGGGCGCTCGGGCGCGCCTGCGCCGGCGCGCTCTCCACACAGAAATCTTCGCAACTGACCGTCTCTCTCCCCGGAGGGGAGGCGGAGGCATTTATCGAGTATGTTCCTCTCCCCCTTCCGCTGTTCGTGTTCGGCGCCGGACCGGACGCCGCGCCGCTCGTGCGCATGGCGAAGGAACTGGGCTGGCACGTGACGGTGGTGGACCGGCGACCCGCGTACCTCACGCGGGAGTCGTTCCCGTCGGCCGATGAACTTGTGCTGGCCCGCCCGGAAGAGACCCGCGACGCACCGGCCATCCCGCGGGGGGCGGTGGCGGTGGTCATGACACACAACTTCGAGATTGACGTCGCACTCATCAGGTCGCTGCTTGCGTCAGCGGCAGCGTATGTCGGTCTTCTCGGACCCCGCGCGAAGGCGGACATGCTCCTGGGACGGCTGGCCGAGGAAGGAATCATACCGACGGAAGATGAAATTGCGCGATTCCACTCCCCGGTCGGGCTCGACATCGGAGCCGAAACCCCGGAGGAAATCGCCCTTGCGATCGTCGCCGAGGTACTCTCGGCGCTGCGTGAACGACCGGGCACGCCCCTCCGCCACCGGGAGGGTCCGATACACCGGTGAATATCACGGCGGTGATACTTGCAGCCGGCGGCTCCTCCCGCCTCGGCCGGCCGAAACAGCTCGTGCAATTCCAGGGGCGGTCATTGCTCCGTCGCGCGGCCGAGGCGGCGTGCAGCTCGCGCGCCGACGAGGTCCTGACGGTTCTCGGGCACGACGCCCCGGGGATGCGGAGCGACCTTGACGGGCTCCGCGTACGTGTGGTGGAAAACCCCCTCTGGCGGGATGGGATCGGCTCGTCAATCCGCCACGCGATCACATCGATCTCTCCTGCGTCCGACGGGGCTCTCCTGATGGTCTGTGATCAGGTCCGGTTGACGGCGGGGCATCTCAATGCGCTGATCGATGCATTCGGACGGACGCCGGACCGCCCCGTTGCGAGTGCCTACAGCGGATCCGCGGGGGTACCGGCCCTTTTTCCCCGCGCTCTGTTCGGTGAGCTTCTTCTTCTCAAGGGGGACAGGGGAGCAAAACGGGTGTTGCTCGCGCATGCGGAAGAGCTCGTCACGCTTCCATGGCCCGACGGGACTCTCGACGTGGATACCGCAGGGGACGTTTCCGCCCATCTTTGATTTTCCTGCCGATTTTTCTACATTGAGAGACTTCTCTTCCCCCACGTCCCCGGCATCATGATACTGACCGATACATCGATACTCGCCGAAATGGCAAAGGGGACGATCGTCATCTCCCCTTTCGACAGGAAACACCTCGGATCGAATTCCTACGATGTGCATCTCGCAAAACACCTGGCGGTCTACAGGAGCGATATCCTGGACGCAAAGGTGCACAACGAGATCGATCATTTCCATATTCCCGACGACGGCCTCATACTTCTCCCCCACCGGCTGTACCTGGGGGTGACCGAAGAGTATACAGAGACGCACCGGCATGTCCCCTTCCTGGAGGGGAAGAGCAGCATCGGGAGGCTGGGGATCGATATCCATGCCACCGCGGGGAAAGGGGACGTCGGCTTCTGCAACACATGGACGCTGGAAATCTCGGTGAAGCAGCCCGTCAGGGTCTATCACAGCATGCCGATCGGACAGCTTATCTACTTTGAGATCTCGGGAGAGATCGGCACTCCGTACGATACCAAGGCTTCAGCGAAATACACGCAGCGGACGGACAAGCCGGTGGAGTCGATGATGTGGAAGAACTTCGACAAAAAGTGACGGAACGCCGCCGATCAGGACCGGGCCGATGACGTCAACGAACCGGAGGACGGGAGAATGAGCCTTCATCGACAGATCGGTTCCGCGACACTGACACTTCTCCGCGGTGATATCACGGAGCAGGACACCGAGGCGATCGTGAACGCTGCAAATTCCGGTCTCCTGGGGGGGGGCGGTGTGGACGGCGCGATCCACCGGGCCGGAGGGCCGCGCATACTCGAGGAATGCAGGAAGATCCGGGAACAGCAGGGAGAATGTCCCGCGGGGGAGTCGGTGATCACCGGCGGCGGGAACCTGAAGGCCCGGTTCGTGATCCACACCGTCGGCCCGGTCTGGCACGGAGGCGGGGAGGGAGAGGACGATCTGCTGGGGAGCGCGTACCGGAACAGCCTCCTCCTGGCCTCCGCCCGCCGTATCCGCTCGATAGCGTTCCCCTCCATATCGACCGGCGCGTACGGGTTTCCCATCGACCGGGCATCGAAAATCGCTTTCGACACCGTGTCCGGTTTCCTGAAGAACGATTCCCCTCTGGAAGAGGTCCGGCTCGTCGTCTACAGCCAGGAAGATTACGAGGCGTATGCATTTCTGTTTTAACAATTATCCGGCGGAATATGAGTCAGATCCCGACAACTCTTGAACACAGAGTGCTGCTCCCCGAAGGGGGCCAGGCGGCAAAGCACCCGGCCGTGATCATGCTCCACGGACGCGGGGCGGACGAAGAAGACCTGATAGGACTTGCAAAATACTACGATCCCCGGCTGCTCGTCCTGAGCGTCCGGGCCCCGTACCCGTTCGCACACGGCGGTGGATACACGTGGTACGACGTGGGGTCGATCGGAACACCCGACCCGGCGATGTTCCGGTTGAGCTACGACCGGCTTTCGCAGTTTGTCGACGACGCCCTCCNNCGCCCGGAACTGTTCCGCGGTGTGATCGCAAACAGCGGCTATGTCCCCGAAGGGACGCATCTCACCTTCCGCTGGCGGGAGCTCGGCAATGTGGCCTACTTCATCGCTCACGGGAGGCAGGACCCGGTCATCCCCATCGATTTTGCGCGCCGGTCAAAACGGCTGTTCGAGGAGTCGAATGCACAGGTCGAATACCGGGAATATGACATGGGGCACCAGATCAGCGAAGAGTCTCTTCGCGATTCTGCGGCATTCTTTGAAAGGTCCCTGGGGAAGGAGTAGATTGGGGTAACTGACAGAAAAAAAACGATTTTCCGCTTGACAAGAGGCTTCTGCCGTAGTATATTAATCCTGGTCGTAATTTACGCCGAATTGCAGCGACCTTAAACAAATGCTAAAATGCTGTCGCAAGTTAAGGGCAACTTGCAGCGACAGAAAATAATTTGCTAAAGCGCCGAATGAGAAGAGTTCCTCCAGGAACCCTCACCGTTTGGTGGGGGTTTCGTGTTTTAGACCCCTCCGCCAGGGGCGGGCCTATAGGGGGACCCTAAAATCGTTGCCGTGCACACGGCACAGTGGGATTTGCACCGTATTGCAGCCACTGAAAAAAAACTGCTAAAAAGGCGAGCCTGGCGCTGCCTCTTTAGCGTCAGGCTTTTTTCGTCCCGGATCCCCTGGGGGGGCGCCGGAGCGAGGGGAACGAGTGTTTGAAGAAGTTCACATCTCATATTACATTCATAGTACAGCGAGGGTACCATGAGCACCAACGGGAAGAAACGCAGCTACAGATTCGAGACGCTCCAGCTCCATGCGGGACAGCAGCCCGATCCGACGACGGGAGCGCGCGCGCTGCCGATTTACCAGACGACCTCCTACCAGTTCCACGACTCGGCGCACGCGGCAAACCTGTTCGGTCTGAAGGAATTCGGCAATATCTATACGCGCATCATGAACCCCACGACCGGCGTATTCGAGGAGCGGATAGCAGCTCTCGAAGGGGGCGCCGGTGCGCTGGCGACTTCATCGGGACAGGCGGCCCAGTTTCTGGCGATCGCCACGATTCTGCAGGCGGGTGACAATATCGTTTCCACGAGCTTCCTCTACGGCGGCACGTACAATCAATTCAAGGTCACGCTTCCGCGCCTCGGTATAAACGTGAAGTTTGTGAAGGGGGATACGCCTTCGGATTTCGAGCGCCTTGTCGACAAACAGACGCGGGCGCTGTATATCGAGACGATCGGGAACCCGCGGCTCAACATCGCTGACATCGAAGGGATCGCGAAGGTCGCCCATGCCCACGGGATCCCGTTGATTGTGGACAACACGTTCGGTGCGGGGGGGTATCTCTGCCGGCCATTCGATTTCGGCGCCGATATCATCGTCCATTCGGCGACAAAGTGGATCGGAGGACACGGGACGACGATCGGGGGCGTGATCGTGGATTCCGGGAAGTTCAACTGGGCAAACGGAAATTTCCCGGTGTTCACCGAACCGAGTCCCGGGTACCACGGACTTAAGTTCTGGGACGCATTCGGCGCCGGAAGCGCGCTGGGGAACATCGCGTTTATCATCCGTGCCCGCGTGGAATCACTCCGCGATCTCGGCCCGTGCCAGAGCCCTTTCAACTCGTTCCTTCTTACACAGGGGCTCGAAACATTGTCGCTGCGGATCGATCGCCACTGCGAGAACGCCCTGGCACTGGCCAAATGGCTCAAGCACGATCCGCGCGTCGAGTGGGTTCTCTATCCGGGGCTCGAAGACCACCCGTATCATGCCCAGGCAAAAAAGTATCTCCGGCCGGGGCATTACGGGAGCATCATCGTGTTCGGATTGAAGGGAGGCCTGGAGGCGGGGAGGGCGCTGATCGACAACGTCGTCCTGTCGAGCCATGTGGCAAACGTCGGGGACGCCCGTACGCTTGTCATACACCCGGCATCGACCACGCACGAACAGCTCAATGACGCCGAACAGGCGGAATCGGGCGTGTCGCCCGGCCTCGTCCGCGTCTCGGTGGGTATCGAGCATATCGACGACATCATCGAGGACTTCGACGTCGCGCTCGGAGCGGCTGTGAAGACCGGCGCACCCGCGAAGAAGTGACGCGGGGCGGGTTCTGAACTTCGAAGGGACGCCGCGTCCGGTGTGACGGCGCGCGGCGTCCCGTATGTCGTTATTCACGCGGCCCCCGGCCTCACGGCATATGCCGGTTTCAGCCCAAGATTCGCGAACAGGAAATGTCGCTCAATCCCCAGGAAAGGCATCGGGACACGTCCCAGGACGCACGGTACGGCGCGATCTTTTCGCAACGCGAACCGTTCCGGCTCGAGTCCGGGGCGGTCCTCCCTTCACTGGATATCGCCTACACTGCGTCCGGCCGCCTGAACGCCGGGCGGACAAACGCGATACTCGTCTGCCATGCGCTGACCGGGAACGCACACGCCTCCGATGCGCTGCTGCCGGGCGGGAAGACGATCTCCGGATGGTTTAACGGCGTCATCGGTCCCGCCCTGGGACTGGATACCGGGCGTTTCTGCGTGATATGCTCAAATATCCTCGGAAGCTGCTACGGCACGACCGGACCGACAAGCGTCAACCCCGCCACCGGCGAGCCGTACCGGATGACGTTCCCCCAGATGACCGTTCGCGATATGGTCCGCGTGCAGAAGCTGCTTCTGGAACATCTGGGGGTCCGCAGGCTCGTGACGGTCATTGGCGGGTCGCTCGGAGGGATGCAGGCGCTTGAATGGGCGCTGATGTACCCGGAGATGGTCGGATCAATTGTGCCGATCGCGACCGCGGCCGCGCACTCTCCGTGGTGCATCGGGATCAGCGAGACGCAGAGGCTGGCTATCATGAATGACCCGGCGTGGGAGGAAGGGAACTATGCCGTCCAGCCTGAGAGGGGTCTGGCGATCGCCAGAGGGATCGCAATGATCAGCTACAGGAGCCAGGCCTCATTTGCGAACCGTTTTGAGCGAAAGACGATCGCCCCGGGGGACGGTCACGAACGGGTTCACGTGTTCGACGAGATTCCCCTTTCGTTCGCGGTCCAGTCCTACCTCCGCTATCAGGGACAGAAACTGGCCGGCCGCTTCGACGCCAACACGTACATCTACCTCACCCGCGCAATGGATTTCCATGACGTGAGCACGGGCCGCGGGTCCCTGAAGGAAGTTCTCGGGACCATCAGCGCCAGGGTGCTCGCGATCGGTATTTCCTCCGATGTTCTCTACCCCCCGGGGGAGCAGAAGCGCATCGCCTCGGCGATTCCGGGCGCCGCGTATGCGGAGCTTGATTCTCCGCACGGCCACGACGCCTTCCTCATCGAGTTCGATACGATGAACTCTCTTCTCCGGAATTTTCTCGCAGCTGTTCCCCCCTACTCGTAGACCGTCGTGAGCTCGGCCGGGGGCGCGGCCTGAGTCCCGCGGTCGTCTCCGTTTTCCTGCGCGTCCCGGACCGCCATCGCAGTGACGTTCACGATGTCGGCGACTTCGTTCCCGGGGATCAGGAGATAGACCGGCTTCCGGATGCCGAGTATGATGGGACCGACGCAGTCCGCGTTTCCGAGCTTGGCGAGAAGCTTGACCGCAATGTTGGCTGATTGCAGATCCGGGCACACAAGCAGGTTCGCCCCTCCTTTCAGGGAGCTGAAGGAATAAAGGGTTTCCAGGATCTCCGGCACCACCGCGGTATCGGCCATCATCTCGCCGTCGACCATGAGGTCGGGGGCACGGCGCCTGACAAGCTCCGCCGCACGCGCCATCTTCTGCGCTGAAGGGTGCCTTGTGCTGCCAAAGTTGCTGAACGACAACATGGCGATCCGGGGCTCGATGTCGACGCTCCTGACCTTCTCCGCCGCCAGAATCGCGATGTCGGCCAGTTGCTCCGCCGTGGGCTCGAAGTTCACCGTGGCGTCCGTGATGAACCGGACATCGTTTTTGAATATCAGCATGTAGAGCCCCGCCACAGTCATGGTGCCGGGCTTCGGTTTGATGATCTGAAGCGCGGGGCGCATCGTCTCCGGGTAGTGCTGCGTGAGGCCGGAAACCAGCCCGTCGGCGTCCCCTTCGTGCACCATCATCATGCCGAAGTCGATCGGCCGGCGCACATGGTTGCGGGCGATGGTCTGCGTCACCCCTTTCCGCTTCCGGATGTCATAGTACTTGCCCGCATAGCCGTCGAACTTCGGGCTGCTCGCCGGGTCGACGATTTCAATCCCTTCCAGGTTCAGATCGAGCATCCTGATTTTGTCCCGGATGAGCGCGGCGTCGCCGAGGACGATCGGCGTCGCAATCTCCTCGTCGAGGATGATCTGGCTCGCGCGCAGGATTTTGTCCTCGCTCCCTTCGGGGAACACGATCCGCTTCGGAGCCCGTTGCGCTTTGTGTATGAATATCCGCATGAGCTGCTTCGACTTGCCGAACCGGCTCTCCAGGGCATCGCGGTACGCGTCGAGATCCTCGATCGGTTTCCGTGCGACCCCGGTCTGCATCGCGGCTTTTGCAACGGCGGGAGCTTCCCACAGCAGAACGCGGGGATCCAGCGGCTTCGGGATGATGTAGCTCCTCCCGAATTTCAGCCTTTCGCCGCCGTACGCTTTGATCACGGAATCCGGGACGTCTTCTTTGGCGAGCCGGGCGAGCGCATGCGAGGCGGCAAGCTTCATCTCGTCGTTGATCGCGGTCGCCATGCAGTCCAGCGCGCCGCGGAATATGAAGGGAAAGCCCAGGACGTTGTTGATCTGATTCGGATAGTCCGATCGTCCCGTCGCCATGATGACATCCTGGCGCGCCCCGACGGCATCTTCGTACGTGATCTCGGGATCGGGATTCGCCATCGCGAAGATGATGGGGTCCTTCGCCATGCTCCGGACCATCTCTTTTGTCACGACCCCCTTCACGGAGACACCGGCGAAAACATCGGCGCCCTTCATGGCGTCGGCCAGTGTCCGGCATTCCGTGTCGATGGCGAAGTAGCTCTTGTACGGGTTCATCCCCTCCTTCCGGCCGCGGTAGACGACCCCTTTTGTGTCACACAGGATCAGGTTTTCCCTCCTGACCCCCAGGGTGATGTAGAACCTGGCACAGGCGATCCCCGCGGCGCCTGCCCCGCTGAAGACGACTTTCACGGTGTCGATCTTCTTCCCGACGATCTCCAGCGCGTTGAGCAGGCCCGCCCCGGATATGATGGCCGTNNTTGATGTCCTCGAGGTTGATCCCGCCGAAGGTCGGCTCGAGGGCCCGGACGATCCGGATGATCTCTTCGGGATCCTTCGTGTCGAGCTCAATGTCGAACACGTCGACATCCGCGAATTTTTTGAACAGGACTCCCTTCCCTTCCATGACCGGCTTGCCGGCCAGGGGACCGATATCGCCGAGCCCGAGCACCGCCGTGCCATTGCTTACCACCGCAACCAGGTTTCCTTTTGCCGTGTATTTGTATGCGTCGGCCGGGTTGGCGGCGATTTCGAGACACGGGATGGCGACACCGGGCGTGTAGGCGAGGGAAAGATCATGCTGGGTTGCGCAGGGTTTTGTCGAGACGACTTCGATCTTGCCACGGCGCCCCTGGCTGTGGTAGTCGAGAGCATCTTGCTTGCGGATCATTGCCATAACGGGATCTCCTCAAGAGACAATGAGCATCGTGGATTCCAGGCGAACAGAAAGAACCGGCGGAGAGGTGGATGGTGTGCCGACAACGAGCCAAGGTACGGGAATTTGGGGAATCCTCCAAATCGTGGGAATTGATTGATTTTCAAACCTTTTCTGACTACTTTGTGAAAACCCGATCGTCCCATACCACCGACGCCGCGCTGCGCCATGGCATCTGAAGAGCTGACGTCACCGCGGGGCTCGCCTCCCCGGACCGAAGACGCAAGAGCGTATAATCGCCTCAAGCTCGCCGCCGGCATCACTTCCTCCCTTTGTTCGTTCGCGCTTCTCGTCGCACTTGCCGCCACCCCCGCCGGACGGTCTCTCGCCGGATGGTGCGCGTCGCTCTCGCCGAATCCGTACGGGGCACTCCTCCTGTTTGCTCTCTCGGCCGGCGTCCTGCAGTCCGCCGTCACGCTTCCTCTCGGGTGGTTCTCCGGGTTTCATCTTGAACACCGGTTCGCACTGTCGAACCAATCGCCCGGAGGCTGGGTGCGGGAGCGGATCAAGGGGCTCGCACTGGGAGCGCCTCTTGCGGCGGGCATGTTCTGCGTCCTGTTATTCTGCCTCGGGCGCTTCGGCAATGCCTGGTGGCTCCCCGTCGGGATTGCACTGACGCTGATCTCGGTCCTCCTCGTGCGCATCGCGCCCGTCCTCATCATGCCGCTCTTCTATCGTTTCACGCCCCTCCTCGACGGCACGCTGAAGGACCGGATCGTGCGCCTCTGCGAGAGCGCGGGCGTTCATGTCGAGGGGGTCTTTTCCTTCAATCTGAGCAAGAACACCCGGAAGGCGAATGCCGCCTTCACGGGGATCGGACGATCGCGCCGCATCATCCTTGGTGATACGCTCGTGAGAAGCTTTTCGGAGGATGAGATCGAGACGGTGTTTGCCCACGAACTCGGACACTACCGGTTCGGGCACATCCGTACGGGGATCCTCACCGGGACGGCGTCGACGTTCGCCGGACTGTACATCGCCTCCCGGCTGTACGAATGGTCGGCGGCGGCGCTCCATTTCTCCGGCACGGGGGATCTCGCCGCGTTGCCCCTCCTGGCGATCTGGCTGTCGCTCTTCGGCCTCCTGACGTCGCCCATCGGCAACATGATCTCGCGGCATCACGAACGGCAGGCCGATGCCTACGCCGTCCGCACAACGGGGAAGCGCGAGGCGTTCGTCGCGGCGCTGCGGAAACTGGCTGACATGAATCTGGCGGACCCGGAGCCCCACCCGCTCGTGGAGTTCATGTTCTACAGTCATCCCCCCATCGTGAAGCGCATCCGTGCGCTCGAGCATGGTTATCCCTGAAGAGGCGACGGCATGGGTGCGATCCGGTTCTTCTCCGCCGCTCTCATCTCGATCGCGAGCGCGATCGCGGAGCTCCTTCTCATCTGGGTGGACCGGAAGCGGGGACGGGTGTTTCATGCGATCGCGCGGGGATGGGCGCGGACCGTGCTCGGTGTCTGCAGCGTACGCGTGACGGTGCGCGGACTCGACAAGGTGGACTTCTCGCGGAATTATGTGTACGTGTCGAACCATGCAAGCATGTTCGACATCCCGGTGATACTCGCCGGAATCCCGGACCAGATCCGGATCATGTACAAGAAGGAGCTTGACATTATTCCTTTCTTCGGATGGGGACTCAGGTTCGGCTCGTATATCGGCATCGACAGGGGACGCGGGAGCAACGCCGTCAGAAGCCTGGAGGAGGCGGTGGAGAAGATCCGCCGCGGCGCATCGGTCCTCATGTACGCGGAGGGGACACGGACACTCGACGGAAAGCTCCAGCCGTTCAAGCGGGGAGCGTTCAACCTGGCGCTGAAGGCGGGAATTCCGGTCGTCCCTCTCACAGTGAACGGGAGCTTTGCCATTCTCCCCAAGCATTCCGTGAGTGTCCGGCCCGGGACTGTTGAACTGGTGCTTGACGCCCCCATTCCCGTGCCCGAAGGGGCGGGCAAGGACGCCGAATTGCAGCTCATGCAGGATGTGCACGCGGTGATCGCGCGGCACTACATCGATCAGGGATGACGTATGGCAATTTCGATCCAGGACGTCGAGCATGTCGCGACTCTCGCGAAGCTCTCCTTCACCGGGGAGGAGATGCGTAAACTCGCGTCGGAGCTCAACGAGATCCTGCACTATATGGAGCAGCTCAATTCGCTTGATACGGAGAACGTTGAGCCGCTTTCACACGTGATCGAACTGGGCAATGTGTTCCGGGACGACGCTCTCCGGCCGGGACTTGACTGCGAAGAGGCCCTGAAGAACGCTCCCGCAAAGACCGGGAAGTTCTTCCGCGTCCCCAGGGTGATCGGCGACCGATGAGCCACCAGGCCGGGACACGGACTGTCGCAATCATCCCCGCACGGTACGGCTCGCAGCGCTTCCCCGGCAAGCCGCTCGCGCTCATCGCGGGGAAGCCGATGATCGTGCACGTGATGGAGCGCGCAGCCAGCGCACATCTCGTGGACGCGGTGCTTGTTGCAACCGACGATGAGCGGATCGCTTCCGCGGTGCGGTCGCACGGCGGAGAAGCCGTCATGACCCCGGCGGACGTCAGGAGCGGGTCGGACAGGATCGCACTTGCTGCACGAGCGCTGACCGGGACCGAGTTCATCGTGAATGTGCAGGGGGACGAACCGCTGATCCCCCCCGCAATGATCGACGAAGCGATCCGGCCCCTGCGTGAGGACCCCTCGATCAGCGCCGGAACGCTCGTCCGGCGGATTCGCTCTGTGGCGGAGCTGAACAACCCCAATCTCCCGAAGGCGTTGCTCGACCGCTCGGGCAGATGTCTGTATTTTTCCCGCGCGGCCGTTCCGTACGGCCGGGGGATCACGCCGGAAGAGCTCATCGCCACGTTCCCGGTGTACGGGCATATCGGACTGTATGTGTTCCGGCGGGAGTTTCTCCTGGCGTTTGCGGCAATGACCCAGACACCACTGGAGCTGGCGGAACAACTGGAACAACTGAGGATCCTCGAGCACGGCCACGCGCTTCACGCGGTCGTCACCGAGCACGAGAGCATTGCCGTGGACACTCCCGGGGATCTCGAGAGGGTCCGTGCCGCCTTCGCCGCGGAGCTGCCGCGCAGACATGAGAGGAGCGGAACCGTGAAAGGAGACCACCGTCCAACGTTATGACCGGCGTACACAAAACATTTTTCGGCCATGTCAAGACAACATTCCTGAGGGGGGTTGTCGTCATTGTCCCGCTCGGCCTGACGTACTGGTTTTTCCGCGCCCTGCTGAACGCCGTCGACGGCATATTCTCCCCGCTCCTCACGAACTGGCTCGGCCTGCAGATCCCGGGACTCGGGTTCGTCACGATGGTGGTCCTGATCCTCACCGTGGGGTTGCTCACGCGCAACCTGGTGGGACGCCTCCTCTTCGCGTGGTTCGAGAATCTTCTCCGGTCGATCCCTTTCGTCCGGTCCGTCTACAGCGGCATCAAGGACCTCGTGAACGCGTTCAACATCGGCGGGAGCAGCAAGACGTTTCGCCTGGTCGTGATGCTCGAGTGGCCCCGGAAAGGGGTGTTCTGCATCGGATTCGTGACCAATGAATCGGTGTTCGCGGGGCCGGAACCGCCCGCAACCGAATTCTACCACGTGTATATCCCGAATCCGCCGAACCCCACATCAGGATTCCTCGCGCTCATCCCCAAGGCGGAGGCCGTGCCCCTTGCGCTGAGCGTCGAGGAAGGGCTCAAGCTCGTTCTGTCCGGCGGCATCGTCACCCCCGCCGTTCTCAATCGTCTGCCGATCGCACATTCGTAAGGAGCATCCGTGGCACGCCGACATCAGGTAAAATACATCTTCGTCACCGGAGGGGTGGTTTCGTCACTCGGGAAAGGAATCGCCTCCGCGTCCATCGGGTTGCTCCTCAAATCGCGGGGCCTCCGTGTGACAATCCAGAAATTCGACCCGTACCTGAACGTGGATCCGGGAACGATGAACCCGTTCCAGCACGGCGAGGTGTATGTCACGGATGACGGCGCGGAGACCGACCTCGACCTGGGTCACTACGAGCGATTCCTGGATATCACGACGAGCCGCCGGAACAACTCGACCACCGGCCAGATTTACCACGAGGTGATCAGCAAAGAGCGGCGCGGAGACTATCTCGGCGCGACCGTGCAGGTCATCCCCCATATCACCGACGAGATCAAGCGGCGCTTCGAGGCACTCGGAGAAACGGGGGACTATGACGTCGTGATCACGGAGGTGGGAGGGACCGTCGGCGACATTGAGAGTCTCCCCTTTCTCGAGGCGATGCGCCAGTTCATGTTCCGGTGCGGCAACAAGAATGCGATGGCGATCCATGTGACTCTTGTCCCCTACATCACCTCCGCAGGAGAGACGAAGACCAAGCCGACACAGCACAGCGTGAAGTCACTTCTCGAGCTCGGAATTCAGCCCGACATGCTGATCTGCCGGTCCGACCGGCCGCTCTCCCACGACGTCCGGGAAAAAATCGCGCTCTTTACCAACGTCGAGCCCGAATGCGTCATCGACGGCCGCGATGTCCCGACCATCTACGAGGTGCCGCTCGTGTTCGCCGAACAGGAGGTCGACGAGCTCATCCTGGAGAAGCTCGATCTCACCTGCCCGCGGCCGAACCTCCGCGACTGGAAGAAATTCGTGGAACGGGTCAAGAACCCCGCAGGGAAGATCACCATCGGCGTCTGCGGAAAATACACGGAGCACAAAGACGCATACAAGAGCATCGCAGAGGCCTTCGTGCACGCCGGCGCGGCGAACAATGTTGAGGTGGAGCTCCGGTGGATCAGGGCGGAAGATATCGAGCGCGAGGGCCCGGACAAGCATCTGCAGGGGATCGCGGGATTGCTCGTCGCGCCCGGCTTCGGCGAGCGGGGCATCGAAGGAAAGATCCGCTCCATCCAGTTCGTCAGGACACGCAAGATACCGTTCCTGGGCATCTGCCTCGGCCTCCAGTGCGCCGTGATCGAGTTCGCGCGAAACGTGTGCGGGCTCGACCACGCCAACAGCCTGGAGTTCCGGCAGACAGATCAGAACGTGATCGACATGATGCTGGATCAAAAGAAGGTGAAGGAGTACGGGGGAACCATGAGGCTGGGCTCGTTTCCGTGCAGGCTTTCAAAAGGAACACGCGCCTACAAGGCATACCGGACCGAGCTGATTCACGAGAGGCACAGGCACCGGTATGAGGTGAACGACGCTTTCAGGTCGACGCTTGCATCCCACGGGATGATTTTCAGCGGCATCTGTCCCGACAACGGGCTCGTCGAGATGATAGAACTCGGCGATCATCCCTGGTTCGTGGCGGGCCAGTTCCACCCCGAGTTGAAATCACGGGCGACCAATGCACACCCCCTCTTCCGGGATTTTGTGAAAGCGGCCCTGGACTATGTGGCGTCGACCCATCTGTGAGATACGGCTCGTGCGGGAACGCCCGGCACCCGGAGCTTTGGTACTCTTCTTCCTGCTTTTCTTCGTACCTTCCTCCGCTTCCACGCAGACCGCCGACGTCCCGCTCCGGGTCCATGGCCCCCGCGTCGTGTTCTTCGGCCCGAGCCGGGCCGAGCGCGATTCCATCGCCCGCAGCGAGGGACTGGAGATCGACGATGTGATGGACGACTTCAATCTCTATGCCGGGAAAGTTGCCGTGTTTCTGAGCCGGGCCGCGATCCCTGCGGAATTCACGGAAAGCCGCATTGTGATCGTGATGACCGGCGCGGCGACCTCCCGGACATTTGACCGGAGATCGATCGAGGATCCGGTGGGGATGATACTCACGGACGGCCTCCATGAGCCACGGGTCGTCCCCGGACGGGGGACGGACCGGGATCTTATTCTCCAGATCAGCGAGTATTTTCACCTCAACTCAGCCCCGCAACAGGTTCGTTGATTTTCATATCTCAATTCCCTACACTGGTTCAGTCGAACCCATTCCGTCTCCTCCAACGTCCCCATGCACCTTCAATTCCAGGGAGCCCCCCTCCACAACGATCCGTTCGGATCCGACCACCTGACGTACATCACCAGCGTGGAACAATCGAAGGCGCTCGTTGACCCGCCGCTTGTGTGAGGGACCCGATGGAACGGCTCCCCCCGCTCTCAGTGGTCCTGATCCTCGGAGCTTTCACGGTGTGCACCGTACGCGGGCAGGAGACGTATCGCGGGGGAGATTTCCCTTCCATTCCCGCCGACAGTACGCAACGGGCGAACACCGCAAGCATCCTGTTCGACCGCAACCTGAATACGTATAACTGGATGGGACGCGCGGCGATCGATACGGTCGCGCAGGGGATCCATATCGGCATCCTCCAGCAATTTGCCTCCAACGTGATCGAGTTTCAGGGAGGTTCCGGTCTCGCGCCGCCGAAACTGCAGAGCGGACAGGAGAATTTCTCCGTATTGCTCCGCGCGCTGCCGGCGACCGCTTTTTCGCCCCGGATGCAGTGGTCCTCCTTCGTATATTCCGACAACAAGGGGACGGGGCTGAACAATGTCTCCAGCGAGAGCGTTCTGGGCGGGGGGGAGTACGTCCCGTTCACCTGGATGTCCGTGACTCCGATGGCGGGATACCGGTGGGACACGCAGGCGGGAATCAGGGACCGGGGAATGACGTACATGCTCGGAGCCCGGGTCCCGGCGTTCGAGGCGGACGGATACCTCGTGAGCGGCAATGCGCAGTACCGGGAAGACTTCCTTGCTCCGCGGAGGCTTGAAGGGGATTTCGCGCGATTCAGCGTGGAGAAGGTCTTTTCCCCGTATGCGCGTGACAGCCTGGATGTCGGCGTGAACCGGAACCGGCACGAGTTTTACGCCCCGGCGGACAGCACAATCGAGAGCAGAACCGAGCAGGTGCTTTCGTTCGCCGACAAGCTGGACTATGATATCGACCCTGCACTCGGGTCAACGTTCTTCGTTTCCATTAACGGGCGCGGACTGGATAAGGATATCAGAAACTGGAACGCCGTCGCGCCGCAAAACATGCAGTTCAACACCCGGATCAATGAGTTCCGTTTCGACACATACGTGCAGTCTGTGTACCGGACTCCGGAGGGACGGACTGCCGCCTGGCTGAGACTCTACTACAGCGAGCGCTCGGAGACCCATTCGGCGAAGCTCCCGGGGACGACGTCTCCGTCCATCGACACGCTGTTCGCCCAGAGCAATGCGCAGGAGCACATTAACGATAATACCGCCCGGAGGACGCAGCTCAGCGGTATGGTCGATGTGCCGGTTTCAACGTCCGACATGATCGAATTTTCCGGCTCAATCGGGATCCTCCGGTACGACACTCCGAGCGACCAGAACCTCGAAGACAGGGACGAGCTCCTTGTGGCCCTGACTCTGGCGACATCCCACAGGATAAGTCGCTCCCTGGAACTGGGCGTGGTGCTTGAGGGTACCATCGATCACCTCGTGTATCTCCTGAAAGAGCGAAGTGCCAATAACAACTACAACCGCGTGCTCCGGCTGTCTCCCCGGACGATCTACAGGCCGGTCCCCTGGATCAACAGCCTGAACGCGTTCGAGGTCCTCGCCAACTACACGGTGTACGATTTCGAACAGCAACTTCCTTCGGTCAAGAGCTTTTCCTATCGCCAGCTCGGCTGGCTGGATTCAACATCGGTTGATCTGACGCACCGCATTGGTTTTGAATTTTTTGCATATTGGAAAGTCTATGACCGGGGACAGCTGGACTGGAGCCAGTTCCGGGAACGGCTGGAAAGCGCGGCAACGGAGCTGACCTACGCCGTCCAGTGCAGGGTGCGTCCGGCAGCCGGGACCTTCTTCGCCGTCGGGATCCGCTATTTCGGTCAGACGCGGTATACGTACGCCGAAGGAGCGAAACAGGTGGATTCGTTTTTGAACAGCATCGGCCCCACGTGCAGCATTTCCTGGGACCCGGGGCCGCATTCCAGAATCCAGTTTCAGGGATGGTATGAGAAACAGCGCCAGCCCGACGGAGGGTCACGATCGCTTGCAAGCATGACGATGAATATCTACGTCAATCTCTAAGGGGGGAAGCCCGGTGGCATCAAAGCAAATGGTATTCAGGTTGACGCTTTCCAGCAACCCGAAGAACATCGGGAAGATCGAGGGATTCCTCAAGACCATCGGGAAAACCGTGCACCTTGATGAAATCCAGTTTCACAAACTGATGGTGTCGCTGACGGAAGCCGTCAATAACGCCATCATACACGGGAACCGGTCGCTCCCCGGGCGGAAAGTCCAGGTGAAGTGCGAACTCCTCCCCGGCTGGATACTGATCATGATCCATGACCAGGGGAAGGGGTTCAAGCCCGAAAAGGTGGGAAACCCGCTTGTAAAGGAAAACCTGCTCCGCGAAAGCGGCCGGGGGATATTTCTCATGCGCACGCTGATGGACAAGGTGGAATTCGAGGTGGGAAAATCGGGCACGCTTGTGCGTCTCTGGCTGGACACGAATAAGTGATACCCCCCCCGCTTTCAGTGCTTCGTCAGGGCGGCCAGGGACATGAGGAAACCGTTTGCAAGGGGCGTTGATAACTCCTGGATGAACAGAACGGCCGGGGGGACATCCGAGACGACAATCGTGTAGTCGATATCGAGCGAGGAGAGCGAGACTCCGTAGCCGTGAAAGACCGTCCGCACCCCGTTCAGCGACGCAATGAAGTACCCCTGGTCCCCCAGCACCGTACCCCGGAGCGAGTCAGTCCCCCCCGAATCGGCCGCTCCGACGGCCCATGTCCCGTTCGTCGGGAGTGAGAACGCGGCTATCCGGTCCCACGCCGGGACGAGCTGAACCCCTTCACGGCGCGCGACGACGCCTGCGATGAATCCGTACTGCTCAATGTCGCCGGAAGGGAGGAACCGGAATTGCAGCGTGTCCGATTTTGCGGGTGATGTGACCGGGTCCGGATACCGTGCGATCGATGTGACGTTTCCGGCGCCGGCGAACGCGTTGCCCACGGCGTAGACTTTCCAGAGCGTGCCGGTGCGGGAGGCGGGAACGGCGGAGTTGTACGGATCAAGGCCCCATGTGTCAAACACCAGCGAGTCGCCCGCCGCGAACACGAGTTCCGAGACCGTTTGCGGAGATTGCGAAGAGGGTCCCGCCCCGTTGTCGCGGCACCCTTCCGCCTGCCAGAGGAAAACAAAGAGGAGAGCACAGGCGCAGGCTCCCGCATGAGGGAGCGAACGCAAGGCTCTCCTGCCACCGGACGACATTGTTCAGATCTTCAGTTTCGCTATCGAGCCCCTGACGTCTTCGGCCGATTTTGCCAGCGCCGCCTGCTCATCCGCATTCAGCTTTATCTGGATGATCTCCTCCATTCCCTTCTTCCCGAGTTTGACCGGCACGCCCACAAATGTGTCCCTGAGCCCGTATTCGCCCTGCAACCACGTCGCGCAGGGGAGGATCCTCTTCTTGTCCCTGACAATCGATTCCACCATGGCGACGGCGGAGGCCGACGGGGCATAGTACGCGCTTCCCGTTTTCAGATGGTTGACGATCTCGATCCCGCCGTCCCTCGTCCGTTTCACAAGACGGTCCACGGTCGCCTGGCTCAGGAGCTCCGTGATCGGGATGCCCGCCACGGTCGAGTAGCGCGGGAGCGGCACCATGGAGTCCCCGTGACCGCCGAGCACGAAGGCGTTCACGTCCTCCACCGACACGTTGAGCTCCGCCGCGATGAAGGAACGGAACCGGGCGGCGTCGAGAACCCCCGCCATGCCGATGACCCGGTGCCTCTCGAAACCGCTGACCTTCATCGCCACGTACGTCATCACGTCGAGCGGATTGGAAACAACGATGATGATCGCTCCGGGCGATTTCGCGACGGCCGAAGCGGTGCAGCTCTTGACGATGCCGCTGTTGGTGTTCATCAGGTCATCGCGGCTCATCCCCGGCTTCCGGGCGATGCCCGCGGTGATGACGACGATGTCGGAGTTCGCAGTCTCGTCGTAACCGTTCGAACCCACCACCCTGACGTCGGTTTTTTCGACGGGAGTAGCCTCGTAGATGTCGAGCGCCTTCCCCTGGGGTATGCCTTCAATGACATCCACCAGCACGACTTCGTTGGCAAGCTGTTTGTCGACAAGTCGCTGGGCGGTTGTCGCTCCGACGTTTCCTGCGCCGATGACGGTGATCTTCATGTGGGTTCCTCCGAATGTGACAGCACGAGTAGGGCTCCGGCCGGATGCTTGACGGAGTGGATCAGGGGTTCAGCGCGGCCCGCCGTCAGGAGGCCGCGCGATGTTATAACGAGAGCGGGGAAAGGGGGCGGCTACGGCTTCGGGTGAACGCTGACGACCTTCTTGGCCTTGCTGTATTTCTTGAACTGCACGATGCCGTCGATCTTCGCAAACAGGGTGTCGTCGCCGCCGATGCCGACGTTCGCCCCAGGGGTGAATCGGGTGCCCCGCTGGCGGACCAGGATGCTGCCTGAAGGCACGGCTTCGCCGCCAAAACGTTTCACACCCAGGCGCTGTGCGTTGCTGTCGCGTCCGTTCCTGGAGCTTCCAACACCTTTTTTGTGCGCCATGACCGATGCCCTTATAGTGCGATGTTCGTGATCTTCACTTCCGTGTACGCCTGACGGTGCCCGCGTTTCAGACGGTAGCCTTTGCGTTTCTTCTTCTTGAATATTATGACCTTGTCGGCTTTCCCGGGTCCGAGAACCGTTGCCTCGACGTTCGCGCCGCTCACGAGGGGATGACCCACCCTGACCTCTTTCTCGCTGCCGATCAGCAACACCCGGTCGAACTTGACGTTCGTGCCTGCTTTTTCGTCCAACGTGGGAACCCGGATCAGGTCATCCTGTTTCACTTTGTACTGCCTTCCGGCGATCTGAACGACTGCGTACATCTGCGTGGTCCTCTCTCGAAGGGACTGATCCTGGTTGAAACATCAAGGGCTTTAAATGTACCGATTTTCCCGAAGAATGTCAACGGCGGGGGCGTGGTGTCCGGCGGTCTACTCTTCGGGAGCGCGATTCCATCGTCGAAAGGCGGTCTTTGCTGTAGCGGTAGAGCAGGGGGGCGGTGAGAACGCAGAGGATCATGAACACGGCTCCGCCGAGAAGGTCCACCACATAGTGGTACCGCTCATAGACCGTCGCCATGATGAGCAGTGTGCCCGTGACGGTGATGAACCACCGGAGCCGGAGCCGGAAACGCAGGCTCAGGTATATGAGAACCAGCGTCATCATCGTGTGGCCGCTTGGAAACACATCCCGCTGTGTCCCGGCAACCGCCGCTTCGTTCGACACCCCCATGGGGACCGAACCGCCGAAGTTGACAAACTCGCGCAGGTACGGAGTCAGAAAGATCCCGGGAAGATCCCTGTTCAGCGCGGAGAAATCGTGGAGCGTGAATCGCGGCCCGACCGCCGGAAGGAAGAAGTACCCGACGTATGAAAGGAAGAAACCGTACACGCAGGTGAACATGAAGAAATGGAACGGGTCTTTGTCGGTCCGGCGGTACAGCTCGATTCCGATCAGCAGGAACAGGACGTAGAAAAGCGTATAGGCGATCTGCAGGATTTCGGTGACCCACGGGGTGCTGAATTGCATGAGCCAGTGCGTCGGATCCACACCGAACAGCCACCGGTCGGCCGCGATCAGAACGTCGTCATAGTCCCTCCCGCGGTGGATCGGCTTGATCATGAAATACAGCTCCTTGAACGTGAAGAACACCGTCGGCGCGACGTGCCAGTCGTGAATGACCGCAAGCACTTTCGACCCGGTGGTGTGCCGTGCCCACCCGAGCACGCAGATCGCGACGACGACGGCCGCGTTGATGAGAATCATCAGCCACCAGTGGGGGATCCGGGAGGCGAAGACGATATTGACAACGGAGAGGAAGGCAAAAAAGCCGATGATGGCCACATCGGCGGAGTGGAGATGCGAGGCAATCCTGCGGAGGTTCATGCGCCCTTCGGCTCCGCGTTCTGCGCCGGCGCGCATTGAAGGAGGGTGTTGCTCAGATCCACAAGTTCGCTGAGAGAGAGTTCCTCGGGACGCCGCGACAGCAATGGAAGCTCCGGAAGCGTGATACCCCGGGGGGCCGTGAAGTACCGGAGGGAGTTGCGCAGGGTCTTCCGGCGCTTGCCGAAGGCCGAGCGGACCATCTCCCGGAAGAACTCCTCGTCGCGTGCGGGGTGGACGGGCCGCCCGCGCATCCTGAGCTGCATGACAAGGGACATCACACCCGGTTTCGGGAAAAAGGCGCCCGGCGGTATCTCGAACAGGGCCCGGACCTCCGCATAGTAGCCGCAGAAGACGGAGAGTATGCCATAGTCGCCCGTCCCCGGTCCGGCGAGCATCCTGCGCCCGACCTCTTTTTGTACTGTGATCGTCAGGTCACACACCGGGCGCCGGTTGTCGAGAACGTGAAAGAGTATCGGGGTGGTGATGTAGTACGGGATGTTTCCGACGACCCGGAACCGGCCGGGGTGGGTACCGGCAAACGCCTGGAGGTCGGTCGCGAGAAAATCTCCGAGGATGACCTCGACGCTCCCGTCGGGGAACAGGGTGTTCATCGCCGCGACCGCCCGTTTGTCGACGTCCACCACCGTCAGCGTGCGGCACCGTCCGGCGAGGTGCCGCGTGAGCGCTCCCTCGCCGGGACCGATTTCCAGCACACAATCATCCTCCTGCGGGTCTATCGCGGCCACGATTTTCCTCGCGATGTTGTCGTCGCGCAGGAAGTTCTGTCCCAGAGACTTTCGCGGATCCAGACGCACGGGGGGCACTCTCCTCACGCGATGGGACGTCGCGGATCCGGCCATTGCGGGGAGCCGCCCTCCCGCCGGAGGCGGTCCGGCGCCCTGTGCATACGGCGCCGTGGCGGGAATGGACAGCCAGATTGCATGGGAAGCCCGGACGTTTCGGAGAAACAAAAAATATAGAGAACGGTGGGCCGAATGTCAACGAACCGTTGCGTTGATTTTCTGCACGGAATTGGTTAGTATGCTATATTATTATTCAGTTTCAGCTCCACGCCAGTTCCACCGGGATCCCATACCGATGACCGACCAGACACCCGAGTTTCCGGAGCCCCAACAACGACCCGAGGCTCCTCCTGCCCCCGCGCAGCAGCAGAACCAGCAACGGCGCCCCCAGCAACAACGCACCCAGCAGCATCGGGACAACCAGCCCCAGTGGCCCGATCTGAGCGTCGTTATCCCCCTTTACAATGAAGAAGAGTCGCTCAAGGAGCTCCACGCTCAGCTCCGCGCGGCTCTCAGCCGGATGAACATCCGGTACGAACTCCTTTTCATCGACGACGGGAGCACCGACCGGTCGTTTCAGGTCCTTCGCGACCTGAAACGGACGGACAAACACATCAAGATCGTCCGCTTTCGCAGGAACTATGGAAAGTCCGCCGCTCTCTCCGTGGGATTCGAGAAAGCACAGGGGAATATCGTCGTCACGCTCGATGCAGATCTCCAGGACGACCCCGCGGAAATACCTTCACTGAAGAAACGGATCGACGATGGACTCGATCTCGTCTCGGGCTGGAAGAAGAAACGAAAGGATCCGATTTCAAAGACGATCCCCTCCCGTTTCTTCAACTTCGTGACCGCGCGCCTGACGGGGATCCGGATCCATGATTTCAACTGCGGCCTGAAGGCGTACCGCCGTGAGGTCGTGAAGACTGTGAAGGTGTACGGCGAGCTCCACCGGTACGTTCCGGTCCTCGCCCACTGGGAAGGGTTTAAGGTCGGAGAGGTCGTTGTGCAGCACCGGGCACGCAGGTTCGGCAAGAGCAAGTACGGCATCGGGAGATTCTGGCGGGGATTCCTCGATTTGCTGACTGCATTGTTCACGACCCGATACCTCCGCCGCCCGCTCCACCTGTTCGGGGTCTGGGGGCTGGTCGCCGTGACAGCAGGCGTGCTGATCGACGGCTGGCTCGCGATCGAGTGGTATCTCGGACGCACGTCCCTCAGCAACCGTCCTCTCTTTCTCGGAGGTATTCTCCTGATCATCGTAGGGATCCAGTTCATTTCCATCGGACTGCTGGGGGAAATGATCAGCAAGACCCGTGCCGCCGAAACTGAATACCAGATCCGTGATTTCATTAAGTAGGATGCGATGGGGAGCGTAACCACAACAGTGCAGTCAGTGAAGACCGATTGCCGCTGGTTCAAGGGGACTGTCCCCTGCAAACCGCACAAGCAGTACGGGGCGCATTGCGTCGAACCGGACGGATCCGATTGCCATTTCTATGAGAAGGTTACGGGGCGGATCCTCCTGATCAAACTGGGGGCAATCGGAGATGTTATCCGCACCACGCCGCTCCTGCATGCGCTCCGGAAGCGCTATCCCTCCAGCCAGATCTGGTGGCTGACGCTGACGCCCGACGTCGTTCCCCCGGCGGCGGATGTCGTCCTCCCGTTCACCCCGCAGAGCATGGCAATCCTGCGGGCGACGCATTTCGACATGCTGGTGAACCTGGACAAGGATCCCGAGGCGTGCGCGCTCGCACTCACGACGGACGCGGGCGAGAAGAAGGGGTTCACGCTGAAGAACGGGGTCCCGGCACCGATCGACACGCACGCGGAGCATAAATTCCTTACCGGGCTCTTTGACGACTTAAGCCAGGCGAACATAAAGAGCTACCAGCAGGAGATTTTCGAAATATGCGGCCTGACGTTTGCCGGCGAGCCGTATATTCTCGACAATCAGGCCGGGGGCGGCTACGCATGGAAGCTGCCCCGCAAAAAGAAGATCGTGGGACTGAACACCGGCTGCGGCGGGCGATGGACGTCGCGCCTCTGGGCCGAGAAGAACTGGATCTCCCTTGCCCGCCGCCTGAGAAAGGCCGGGCATGTCCCCCTCCTCCTGGGGGGGGAGCAGGAGGACGCAAAGAACAGGCGCATCGCAAAGACAAGCGGTGCCCTGTACTTCGGCCATTTCCCCCTCCGGCAATTCATCAATCTTGTGGATCACTGCGACTGCGTCGTCACAGCGGTCACGATGGCGATGCATATCACCATCGGCCTCCGGAAGAAGATCGTGCTGTTCAACAACACGTTCAACCCGCATGAGTTCGAACTCTACGGGCTGGGCGAGATCCTGGAGCCTGAATTCGATTGTTCGTGCTACTATTCTCCCGTCTGCCCCAACAACTGCATGCAGTATTTGCGCGTGGACAGCGTGTTCAAGTCCTGTACCCGCCTCCTCCGGTCGTAACCCCGCCACTATGCCACGACATCGCTCCATAGAGAAGACCACACGGAGAGACGGTGTGGGCGCGGCTCTCCGTGATTGGAAGGCGGTCGCCCTGTTTGCGGGGATGACTGTTCTGTTCTTCCACAGGATTCTCCTCGGAGAGGCGTGGCTGTGGGAGGATATGATGTATTACAGCTACCCCGTCCGCGTTTTTGCCGCCACATCGATGGCCATGGGGCATCTCCCGTTGTGGAACCCCTACACATTTTCCGGCATGCCGTTCATGGCCGACATCCAGACGACGGTCCTCTATCTCCCGTGCGCCGCTCTCGCCCTCTTCGTCAGAGACGGCGGGTTGAATTTCTACTGGCTTGAATTCATGGTCATCGCCCACTATGTTCTCGCCGGATGGGGGATGTACATGCTGGCGTCTTCTCTTGATCTGAAACGGGCCCCCGCGCTGTTCGCCGGTGCGGCCTACATGCTCTCCGGTTTCATGATCACCCATGCAATCCACCAGCAGATCATCACCATGGTGGCCTGGTTTCCGCTTGTCACAATGCTTTTCCGGATCTCCCTCACGCGCTCAGGCTGGCGTCCCGTGTTCCTCTGCGCTCTGTTGCTCGGACATTCGACGCTTGCGGGCTACCCGCAGCTGTCACTCTATTTTCACACGTTCCTCTTCGCATATTTCCTGTTTCTTCTCCTTGGCGCCCACCGGGGGAGAGCTCTTCTTTCCCGGCCGGCGTACGTGCTTGCCGCCAAGGCCGCCATGATCGTGGGCCTGGGCCTGGCCCTGGCAGCAATCCAGCTCCTCCCCACGGCCGAGCTCGCCGCACTCTCGCAACGGGCCCAGATCACGTATGAAAAGTCGACCGAGGGGTCCCTTGCATGGCTCCAGCTTCTGACGCTGTTCGTCCCGAAGCTTTTCGGGGCCGCCGGTGCCGCCCGGAGCGCCTACTGGGGTCCCGGGACGTACTGGACCTTCTGGGAGACCTGCATCTACATCGGTATCCTGCCGTTGATGCTGATGGTGATTTCCGCTCTGTGTGTCCGCAGGAATCCTCATGCCGGTTTTTTCTGGGGCGTGGCGCTGGTCACGCTCATGTTTGCGCTCGGGAACAGTTTCCTCCTTCATAAACTGGTCCTGGACTATGTTCCCGGTTTTGACAAGTTCCGCAATCCGGCCCGCGCGGGCGTATTTTTTTCTCTGGCAGGGTCGCTCCTCTCCGCCTTCGCGCTACAGGCGATGATGAACTGGGAAAAAAACTCGCCGGAATCCCGGCGGGTCCGTGTTCTCCTGCTTTCGGTGGCAGGAGCCGGCGTCGCCCTCTGGGCTGCTCTCGAGACGGGAATGCTGGACCGGGTTCTGGGCGTCCCGAACAATTCAGCAATCCAGCAGGCGATGAGGAATGACGCCCACTGGACACTTCTGTTTGTCCTTGTGTCCGCCGGCGCCCTCCTGGCCCTCCGCGCAAACAGGGACTGGCTCTCGCGGGGTGCCCTCGTTCTCCCTGCCCTGTTCTTCATCGATATGTATGTCTTCGGGGCCGACCAGAACACGTCGTCGACAAACCCGTCGGATTATTTTCACCGGGCCGATCCGGTTGTCCGGTTCATCCGCAACGACATGAAGAACGATCTCTTCCGCGTGAATACACGGAACCAGTACGGCATGATCATGGACCGGAACCAGGGGATGGTGAACAGGATTTTTACGATGGAGGGGTACACTCCCCTCGTGCTTCTGCGGGCGATTCCGCCGTATAACGACACCCGGAAATTCGATCTCCTGAACGTCAAGTACAGGACTTCGTTCGACAGGCAGACCGGAACTCTCTCCCTCGCCCCCAACCCGACGTACATGCCGCGCGCGTATTTCCTCTATGATGTCCGCGTCGCGCGCACAGAAGAGGAACTCGCCGCGGCGTTCAGGGACCCGNNCGCGTCACCGGCGGAAGGGATCATGGTCCTCAGTGAAGTGTACTACCCCGGCTGGAAAGCATACGTGGACGGCGCCGAAACGGAGATCATGCGGACGGACTATAATCTCCGGGGGATCGCCTTCCCGGGGGGAAGCCATCACGTCGAGTTCCGGTTTACGCCCCCGCCTTTTGTGACGGGGGCATGGATCAGCGGGGCGGCCCTCGTCGTGTGTTGTGCAGGGCTGGTGGCGTTCCACCCGCGGAAAAGACGCCTACAGGAGGAGGGACGCTGATGTACACCGTCATCATCCCGATCTACAACGAAGAACAGACGCTGCCGGAGCTTCGAACACGGCTCATGGCGGCGACCGCCGGCCTCGATGAGCCCTTTGAAGTGATCCTGATCGATGACGGGAGCAGCGACGGCTCGTACGCGCTCATGACCGCGATGCACGCGAAAGATCCGAGGATCAAGGTCATCCGGCTCTCCCGCAACTTCGGCCACCAGATTGCCTTATCCGCAGGACTCGATGAAGCCCGGGGAGACGCGGTGGTGCTGATGGACGGCGACCTCCAGGACCCACCCGAGATACTCCCGGAAATGATCAAGCTCTGGAAGGAAGGATTCCAGGTTGTCTATTCGGTGAAGAGGAGCCGCCAGGAGGACCCCCTCAAACGGCTCGCCTTCAGGTCGTTCTACCGGATTCTCCACGCACTCTCGACGATCCAGATCCCGATGGATGCCGGAAATTTCTCGCTGATGGACAGGTGTGTCGTCGATGTGCTCCGCGCCATGCCGGAACGGAACAGGTATATCAGCGGCCTCCGGGCCTGGGCGGGTTTCCAGCAGACCGCGGTGTATTATGACCGCGACCCCCGTTTCGCCGGGAAGCCCCAGATGAGCCTCAGCCGGTTGATCCAGCTTGCCCTCGACGGTATTTTTTCNNGCTTCGTTCGCCGGGGGCTTCTACGTCATCTATGCAAAGCTCTTCACGAACCAGGCGATCCTCGGCTGGGCATCCACCATACTCTCGATCCTCTTCGTGGGCGGAATGATTCTGGTGACACTCGGCGTGATCGGCGAGTATATCAGCCGGATTTACGAGGAAGTGAAGAAGCGCCCCCTGTATGTCATACGGGACAAGATCGGATTCTGACGGAATGGAAGACCAGGTCTACCGGCAGCTGTACGATGTGGAAAACGAGCACTGGTGGTACGCAGCCCGGAAGGAAATCCTGCTGCGCTACCTCGATGTCCGGCTCCCCCTCCCCCCGGCGGCCCGGCTGCTTGATGTCGGATGCGGTACGGGCGCGATCCTGGAGTCCTTTTCGCACCGGTATGAGGCGTTCGGCACCGACACGGCGCCGCAGGCGATTGCTTTTTGCAGGGAGCGGGGCCTGACGAGGCTCTATTGCGGCACGCTTGATACGTATCCCCCTTCTGAGCCTTTCGATCTCATCACCATGCTCGATATGGTCGAGCACGTGGAGGACGACGAGGGACTTCTCCGCGCCGGACTCGGGCTCCTCAATGACGGGGGACATGTCCTGATCGCGGTCCCCGCATTCCCGTTCCTCTGGAGCACGATTGACGAGATCCTCCACCACAAGAGGAGATATACACGGGGCAGTCTCCGCCGCGTTGTTGAGAATGCCGGATTCACGGTGGAACACCTGACGTTTTTCAACTGTTTTCTCTTTCCGGTCGCATGGGTGAAACGGATTGCCGCACGTGCGACGGGAGGAGGGGAAGCGCACGATCTCGATATTCCCCCCCGCCCCCTCAACGCCGCTCTGCGCGGGGTGTTCCGCGCAGAGCGGCGGATACTCACGCGCTGGTCCCTGCCGATCGGGCTCTCACTGCTGTGTCTCGCGCGAAAGGGCGGAAGGGCGTGAAGATCACGATCGTGGGAACCGCGTATCCCCTCCGGGGCGGGATCGCGCATTACAACGGACTGCTGTACAGGGAATTGAGCGCTCACAATGAGGTCGACGTTGTCACGTTCACCCGGCAGTATCCCGGGTTTCTTTTTCCCGGGAAGACGCAGAGGGAAGAGGGGGAGGCGGACGGGTTCCGCGTGCCGAGCAGCGTCATCCTGGATTCGATGGATCCGCTCAACTGGGTGTCGGTGGGGCGCACCATCAGGTCCCGCCGCCCCGATCTGCTGATTTTCAAGTACTGGCTTCCGTTCTTCGGTCCCTGTTTCGGAACGATCGCACGGGTCGTGAAGAAGGGAACAGGCACGAAGGTGGTGTTCATCTGCGACAATGTGATTCCGCATGAGCGGCGCCCCGGAGACCGGGCGTTCACCCGGTATGCCTTTCGTGCCGCGGATGGTTTTATTGTTCAATCCCGGGCCGTCGAGCGGGACCTGCTCACGCAGTTCCCCGGTGCCCGCTACGAGTATGTCCCGCACCCGGTGTACCACGGGTTCGGCTCCGCCGTCCCCTCCGTGGAGGCACGTCTCCGGCTGGGGATCTCCGCGCGACATGTGCTGCTGTTTTTCGGCTATGTCCGGAAATACAAGGGGCTCGATGTGCTTCTCGATGCGATCGCGCTTCTCCGCGGACGACTGGATATTGCACTCCTGGTGGTGGGAGAGTTCTACGACGATGAACAGAAATACCGGGACCGGATCCGGCGCCTGGAACTGGACGCGGTGGTGACAGTGCGGTCTGATTACATCCCGAATGAAGAGGTGAAATACTACTTTTCGGCTGCGGATGCCGTCGTCCTTCCTTACACATCCGCCACGCAGAGCGGCATCGCGCAGATCGCCTATAATTTCGATCTGCCCGTCATAGCGACGAACGTCGGGGGCCTCGCAGAGGTGGTGCGCGAAGGCGAGACCGGCCTTCTTGTCGCGCCGAACGATCCCCGGGCGCTCGCCGGGAGGATCGTGGAGTACTTCACGTCGGTCGACAGGGCCCGGCTCCGCCTCAACGTCCGCGAAGAGAAAGGGCGATATTCGTGGGAGAACCTGGCCGCCGCCATAGAAAGGCTCGCGCGATGACCCGGGCGGGGGAACGACCGCTTTACAGGAGAGGGAGCCGGCCGTGTCCGTGAGCGATCATGACAGGAAGTACTGGCAGTACGAGTACGACGTCGCCGCGGGCTTCATCGTTCCCCTTCTCGATTCATGGGGGGTCCGGGCGGCCGGGGCCGACGTCCTTGACGTCGGCTGCGGCGAGGGGGGGGGCCTCTGCGCCCTGCACGACAGGGGGGGGGCCTGCGCGGGATTTGATATCGAGGAATCGCGGGTTTACACGGCGAACTCACTGCGGGGTCCGCGCGCTATTGAGTTCGTCTGCGGAGACGTGTATGCCGCGGAGCCTCCGTTCGGCGCCAGGAGGTTCGATCTCGTGACACTCCATGATGTGTTCGAGCATCTCGATCACAAGCCTGCGGTGATCGCCCGACTGAAGAAGTACCTGAAGCCCGGCGGGAAGCTGCTTATCAGGTTCCCCCCCTACTATTCCGCCTATGGCGGTCATCAGCAGCACCTCCAGTCGTGGTTCGCCCGGCTGCCGTTCTTTCATCTGGTCCCGTTCTCGGGGTCACGCATCATCCCCCGGCTGAAAGGTGAGGCCCCTCATATCGTCGCAGAGATTCAGAAACTCTGGAGACTCAAGATGGGGATGAAGAAGTTTGAACGGATTGCGGCCCAGGGGGGGATGCGCCTGGAGCGACGCCAGGCCTACCTCATCAGCCCGAACCACATCCGGTTCGGCCTCAGGCCGGTTCCGGCGGGTTTCCTCGCACGGGTCCCTCTGGTCCGCGAGCTTGCCTGCACGGGGGTCATCTATCTGCTTTCGGGAGACTGATGCACACGCCTCTGACGTACGTCATTGTCCTGAACTGGAACGGGAGAGACGATACCCTGGAATGCCTCGCATCGCTCCGTGACGCCGCACATCCTTCGGTGTGCATTCTCGTGGTGGACAACGGATCGGTCGACGGCTCACAGGAGGCTATTCGCCGCGAGCACCCCGGGGTCATCCTGCTGGAGACGGGTTCAAATCTCCGCTTCGCCGGGGGGAACAACGCCGGCATACGATTTGCCCTCGGGAAGGGGGCGGAGCAGATTATGCTGCTCAACAATGACACCACGGTCGACCCGGCATTTCTCGGCGCGATGACAGACACGCTCCAGTCGTCCACCGACATCGGCATCGTCGCCCCCAAGATCCTCTACTCCGCAGATCCCGGGCGCCTGTGGTACGCGGGGGGCGAGATCTCCTTCTGGACGGGAACGATGCGCCACCGCGGAATACGCGAACCGGATGACGGAGTTCCCGGCATCCCGTGCGAGACCGGCTACGCCTCGGGATGCTGCCTCCTCGCGAAACGGATCACCGTGGAGAAAATCGGGCTTCTGGACGAGTCGTATTTCATGTATTCGGAAGACGCCGACTGGTGCATGCGCGCGCGGCGGGCGGGATTCCGCGTCATGTATGAGCCCCGCGCAAGAGTCTGGCACAAAGTGTCCGTGAGCGCCGGCGGCCATCTCTCATCGTTCAAGCTAAGGAACAAGTTCGTGAGCAACCTCCGCTTTTTCTCCCGGTATGCTTCCTGGTACCACTGGCTCTTCTTCCCGTGGATGAATGTTCTCGTCAACGGATATGCGGCCGGGCGGTACCTGCTGGCGGGACGCTGAAGGGCCATGGAGTTCGGGAAATACCTGGCGAAAGGGATCTGGGGATTGGCCGACAAGGCGTTGCCGGTCGTCTACGGCGTCGGGTATGTCTGGCTGGTCATCCGCGTTCTCCCGGAAGAGGAGTTTGGCAACTTTGTGCTCGTGCAGGAGGTCTTCCTTGTGATCTCGGGCCTCGCGACGGCGTTCGCGCTCCAGCCGTTGTTGAAGTTCTCGTCGGAGGAAAATGCGCGCCTCGGAGGGATCGTGTCGGCAGCGCTCGTGCTCAACGCTTTTTTCATCGCCGCCGCTTCTCTTGTGGTCGCGGGATGCAGCGCACCGGCCGGGAAGATATTCAATTCCCCTTCGCTGACGCCGCTGATGCTGTATGTGCCCGCGATGCTGGCGGCATCGTTTTTCCGCAACTTCACGCTTACCCTCCTGCAGTCCCAGTTCAGGGTTCAGGAGGTATTCTGGACGGACGCTGTGCATTTTGTCGGCGCCCCGTTCCTCGTCTGGGTGATGTCCCGTTTGCATATGTTCGATTCCGCCCTGGACCTCGTGACAATCAACCTGGTCTCTCTCTCGGCTTCCTCGCTGGCGGGCCTCTGGTTTGCCAGAAAGCTCATGCGCATCGGGATCCGTCCCCCGAGGGACGCGGTACGACAGATGTGGGACTACGGGAAATACTCTCTCGGCGGGGTGGTCAGCTCTCTCTTTTCGACGAAGGCGGATTCGTTCATCCTGGCCGCCTTCACCGGACCGGTCCAGGTTGCCGTGTACAGCTCGGCCAAGGTTTTCGTCCGCGTGTACGAGATGGCGGCACAGGTCGTCCAGATGTTCGTCCTTCCCGCCGCTTCAAGGCTTTCGTCCCAGGGAAGCTTCGCCTCGCTGAAAGCGATGACGGAAAAGTCAATTTTGTTTCTCACCCTGGGACTTCTTCCGGTGACGGTGCTGTTTCTCGCGTTTCCGGAAATTCTTGTCCGCGTCCTCTATGCCGGGAAATATCCCGATGCCGGACCAATTCTGCGGATTTTTTCGTTCCTTACATTTGTCGTGCCCCTGGCCGCGATCGGCTCGAATGTCCTCATGGGGCTCGGCGAGGCACGGCTCTCGTTCATCCTCGGCATGGAGGTGCTCATCGCCTCCCTGGCGGCTTTTCTGGTCTGCATACCCCCCTGGGGGGCCATGGGGGCGGGGGCAGGCTATCTTGCGGCAAGCGTCATCACTTCGGTATTGACGGTCCGCTTCCTGGTCCGCCATGTCCCGCTCACAGCGGTTGCGGTCATCGGCAGGACGAGGGACATACGCACGTTTATCCGCAACAGACTAAAATAACGGGAGGCCCGAACGCCAGTGAAAAAAGCCTTGATATCGGGAATTACGGGGCAGGACGGCTCATACCTCGCGGAACTGCTTCTGGACAAGGGGTACGAAGTGCACGGCATCATCCGCCGCAGCAGCTCCTTCAACCGGGGGAGGATCGATCATCTGTACATTCAGAACGAGAGGCTGATGGAGAACCGGCTCTTCCTGCACTACGGCGATGTGACCGATACGTCCAACCTCAACCGCATACTCGAGAAGATTACGCCGGATGAGATCTACCACCTTGCGGCACAGAGCCATGTGAAGGTGTCGTTCGACGTCCCCGAGTACACGGCCCAGGTCGACGCCGTGGGGACGCTCCGGTTCCTGGACGCGATCCGGGAAACGGGCGTGAAGACGCGCTTCTATCAGGCGTCGACAAGTGAGCTCTTTGGAAAGGTGAGGACCCCGCTTCAGAACGAAGAGACACCGTTCTATCCCCGCAGTCCCTATGGTGTCGCCAAGCTGTACGCGTACTGGATTGTCATCAATTACCGCGAGGCCTACAACATCTTCGCGACCAACGGCATTCTGTTCAATCATGAATCTCCCCGCCGGGGCGAGAATTTCGTCACCCGGAAGATCACGATGGCCGCGGCACATATCAAACATGGACGGCAACATGTCCTGACCCTCGGCAATCTGAGCGCAAAGCGCGATTGGGGGTACGCGCCGGAATACTGCGAAGCAATGTGGCGCATCCTTCAACAGGGTTCGCCCGAGGATTTCGTGATTGCAACGGGGGAAACGCATACTGTCCGCGAGTTCGCAGAGCTGGCGTTCGACGAGCTCGGTATGCCGCTCCGCTGGGAGGGGAGTGAGGCGGACGAAACGGGAATCTCCCGGAAGACCGGGAAGATTCTTGTGAAAGTGGACCCGCAGTTTTACCGGCCGACGGAGGTCGATCTCCTTGCCGGTGATGCGTCGAAAGCGGGACGGAAGCTCGGCTGGAAGTCACGGACGGCGTTTGCCGATCTGGTGAAACTCATGGCACGCGCGGATGATGCGGCTGTGTCAGGAGGGGGGGTATAATGCCTGAATCCCTCAATGGAACCGGGAGCGGAGGGGCCCGCTGCCCGTTGTGCGGTTCCCCCGGCTGGCGATCCGAATTCCGGAAACAGGACGCGGTCTATCTCCGCTGTCTTTCGTGCAGCGCCGTCTACCAGCATCCGCAGCCCACGCGTGAGCAGCTGCAGCAGGTGTATTCGAAAGAGTATTACGTCAAATCCGAATGGTCGCCGCAATACGTCGGCTACCGGGATTACCTGACGAGCACGGACCTTCAAAGTGCCCGCAAACTTTTTGCGCCGGTTACGGCGCTCGGGGAAGGTGCCGGCCGGAGACTGCTGGATATCGGTTGCGCCACCGGCAATGTCCTCGAGGTTGCCCGGCAACATGGATGGAACGCTTCCGGAATCGAGATTTCTCCGTGGGCGGCCGCACGCGCGCGAGAGCGCGGTTTCACCGTCTCCGAACGGCAACTGGAAGAATGCGAATTTGAGCCGGCCGTGTTCGACGCAGTGACCCTGTTCGACGTCCTGGAGCATTTTCCGGATCCCGCCGCATCGCTCCGCACGATTCACCGGATACTGAAACCGGGAGGTGTCTTTGTTCTTGAAACCCCGAACGTCGAAGGGGTTGCCGTCCGGTACTTCAGCAGGGTAAACTCCATCATCGTGCAACCCCATGCGCATCTCGTCCTTTTTTCAGAGAAGACGCTGAGAGAGGCGTTGACGAAGAGCGGCTTCGTCATCCTTTCCATGAAGGCATTCCCGATGACGGGCACCATGCGTGAATATTTCAAAACGTTGTTCCGGCGGGTCGTCAAGAGCGCTCTTCACAGATTCGACTACCGGATCGGACCGCTGAACGTGCGCAAGTATTTCAAGAAGAGCGACGAAATCGAGCTGCCCGAGTTCACCTTCAACGACAGCCTTCACGCCGTTGCGAAACGGGACTGACCCGTTTTCGCAATCCGACAGAGCCTTCACGCCCGTGAATGCTGCAGGTCATCCTTCACGCTTTGGTCATTGCCATGGAATTCGGACGACATCTGAGCAAAGGAATCTGGGCGTTCGGCGACAAGGGCCTCCCTGCTCTGTTCGGCATTGGAATGATATTCCTTGTCGTCCGGATCCTTCCCGAAAACGAATATGGCTCCTTTGTCCTCGTCCAGACTCTCTACACGCTGGCCAGCACTCTCGGCACCGCCCTTGCGCTCTTACCCCTCACGAAGTTTGCCGCGGAGACCACAGAGAACGGCCCGTATATCACCGCGGCGTTGACTCTCCTTGCCCTCTTTTTCGCCGCGGTGTCCGTCGTCGTTATCGCATTGCAGACCCCGTTGATCGCTCTCCTCGATCCCCGGAACGAAGGTCATCTCTCTTCGCTCATGTTGTTCATCCCCGTCCTGCTTCTCACGGCGTACTTCAGAAATTTTGCGGTGGCCCTCCTTCAGGCGACGTACCGGGTCCGCGAGATCTTCTGGATCGACGCCGTGTATTTCCTCGGTTCGCTGGTTTTCTTCGCCGCCGCAAAGAGGATGAACCACTTTTCCACCGCCTCGGACGTCTTCGTATCCATCACCCTGGCACAGATCCTCTCGTCGCTCACGGCACTTGCCTGCACGCGCCGTCAGATAACCGGCATCAGGCTTCCGGCCATTTCCGCGATACGCACCCTGTGGGATTTCGGTAAATACTCCTTCTGCACGACGGGACTCAGCGCCGTGTTTTCGCAGATGGATGTGTTCCTCCTTTCTTCGCTTGTGGGAGTCGGCGCTGTCGCCGTCTATAACGCCGCCAGGATCCTGACGCGGGCTTTCGACATGATGACTCAGCTGATAATGATGTTCCTCCTCCCTTTCTCGTCGCGTCATTACGCCGCAGGAAATATACAGACGTTGAGTTCGACGGCGGAGAAGACCATCTGTTTCACTACGGTTGTTCTTCTCCCCGTCGCGTTCATCATGATCGCCTTTCCGGGCGAAATTCTTCACCTTCTCTACGGCCAACGGTATGCCGACGGTGCCCCCATTGTCAGGATTCTGGGATTCGTCGCGTTTGTGGTCCCGTGGACGGCAGTGTCGTCCAGTTTCGTCGGAGGGATCGGGCGGGTGAAGGAGGCCCTCTTCTTCGGCGTGGGACTCGTCGTCGTCTCGGGCATCGTCTACCCCCTGTGCATAACGGTCTTCCAGGCTGCAGGCGCGGCACTGGCTTTTGTCGCTGTCTCGACGCTGTTCGGAGTTTCCGTGACCGTGTATGTTCAGCGGTTTGTTCCAATCTCCGTGCGCGGGACGTATCTCCGCGTGAGAGACATACGCACGTTCGCCCTGGGACAGTGGCATGACCTCATCGACAGATTCTGAGCGCCGCCCGGTGGTTTCCGCGGTTGTCGTCAACTGGAACATGCGGGAGCACACGCTCGCCTGCCTCGACTTTCTCGGCGCGGCAGGCGATACGCCCGGCATCGAGGTCATCGTTGTCGACAACGCATCATCGGACGGCAGCGTGGAGGAGATACGCGCACGCTATCCCGGGGTCACCGTCGTCGCCAATCAGTCAAACCGCATGTTCGCAGGCGGGGTGAACGACGGTTTGCGCCGCGGTGCAGGGTCCTTCTTCCTCATCCTGAACCCCGATGTGCTGATCACGCCGGCCACCGTTATGGGGCTTGCCCGTACTGCGGAGGCACATCCTCACATCGCCGGCGTCTCACCGTTGCTGTACTATCCTGACGGCAGACTGCAACGGAGCTTCTTCCCGCGATGGCCAGGGGTGTTTCAGACACTCCTGTTCCTGTCCCCTGCAAGCGTGGTCGCCTGGAAGATCCCGTTCCTCCGGCGCCGGTTCTTTGAGTTTCCCCTTGACACGGAGGGACCGCTCCTCCCGGTCGAGCAGCTCCCGGGGGCGTGCATGCTCGTCCCGCGAAGGGCCGTCGAGACGGCGGGTTTCATGGACGAGCAATTCACACTGTATTATGAAGATGTCGACTGGTGCCTGCGGCTCACGCAAACGGGACTTCTGATGGTGGACAAGAGTCTTTCCGCCATACACTACGCAGGCGGAAGCCACTCGCTTAAAGAAGCCTGGCTGTACGGGCGATTCCGCGTCAGTCTCCTGCTCTTTTTCTGGAAGCACCACAGCAGGGCGGCCTTTTTGTTTCTCAAGGGGTTTTTCTTTTCTTTAGTCTACGTCAGCAGGGCCTGGGGCCGGTGTCAGACAGTGCTGCGCCTCCGGGATCGTGAGCGGCTCGAGTTTGACAGAAAGAAGTATGATTTCTTCCTGAACGAGTTCTCCGCGAGAAGGTCGTCTTTTGTAAGTCACACCCGGGGGTAGCTCTGGCAACGCCGGCAATCAGCTCTTCGGGACCAGCGCCCGCTGTCTCTGTCCTGGTGACAAACTGGAACGGCATGGCGGTCCTCGGCAACTGCCTGCAGTCTGTAATTGCAATGACCAGTGGCCTCGCGTATGAGATTATCGTGGTGGATGACGCATCGACCGATGAGAGCGCCGCGATGGTCCGGGCGAGATTTCCTGGCGCCCGTCTCGTCGAGCGTCCCGTGAACGGCGGATTTGTCAGAGCAAACAACGATGGCGTGGTGCATGCGAAGGGGAAGTATGTCCTCCTCCTCAACTCGGATACCGTGCTCCTGAACAACGCCCTGAAGATTCTCGCCGCGTTTCTCGACGGCCATGCGGATGTCGGCATCTGTGGCGGCTGGCTGACGGACGCCGATGGCAAGAGCCAGGTTTCGTTCGGGAGCTTCCCTTCTCTGCATCAGGCATGCGTCGATGCGCTGTTCCTCAATGATCTGCTCCCGTCGTGCAATCTCCCTAACCGGGGCGTTCGCCCCGGCTCCGGCGCGAGGGCGCCCCGCACGGTCGGGTATGTGACCGGCGCGGCGTTGATGTGCCGGCGGGAATTAATCGACCGGGTGGGTCTCTTTGATGAACGGTTCCGGGCATACTGCGAGGAAGTCGACTTCTGCCGCCGGGTCCTGAAGGAGGGCTATTCCGCCGCCTTTGTCCCGTCGGCACGGATTCTCCACTACGGCGGCGCTTCGTACGGACGACTCGGACGGAAGAAGATCCAGATTCAATATACAAGCTACAACCTGTTCCTCACGAAATACCATGGAAAGGCGTATGCGTTCCTGACGCGGGCGCTGTATGCCTTTCATTACACGGTGAAACTTGTCGTGAGGACCGTACGGTTCGTCCTCTCTTCCCGGACCCTGCGCGCCTCACGGAGTCAGGCGATGCTCGAAGCATGGTATACCGTCCTTTACTCGTTGAAGCCGGGCTATCCTTCGGATCTGGCATGAACATTCTCATTATCTCCCCCTATCTCCCGCTTCCGCTCGGCGGACACGGCGGAAGCGTCTATCTGTATGAGATGCTTAAACGGCTCTGCACCCGTCATGCCGTCACGCTCATATCGTTTGCCGACCGGCGCGAGATGGCCATGGCGAAGGATCTGTCTCCGCTCGCATTGACCACCCACATCGTCCCGCGCCGCAGGGGGCCTTCCCGGTCTCCCGGGGACGCCCTTTTCCTCGTTGTCTCCCGCATGCTCCAGATGGCGCGGAGCGTCCTGTCGTGGGAACCGTATTATGTCAGCAAGTTTCGCAGCAGGCGGATGTCGCGCCTGATAAGGAGCGTGACCTCGGCCGTGCAGTTCGACGTCGTCCAGATCGAGTATGCCCAGATGGGGACGTACCGGAGGGACGCCAGGAGCGGAAAGACGATCATCCACGAAATCGACGTTGTGTTCCGGACGATGCTCCGGTACCACAGGGAAGCACGCTCGCCGCTGAAGCGCGGGGCGTTTTTCCTGGAGATGTGCCGCTGGAAGCGTTACGAGCCGGCCATGGCCGGACGATTTGACGGGGTGTCGACGCTCACCCAGCCGGACCGGCTGATGCTCCAGCGGATGACGGGCATCCGCACGATTGAGGTATTGCCCCCCGGTGTGGAGACCGTGCCCGCCCCCGGGCCGCTCCCCGCCCGCGAAGGGGGTACGCTCCTCTTTGTCGGTAACCTCGCGCAGTTGCCGAACGCCGATGCCGCGCTGTGGCTCTGTACGGAGATCTTTCCGCGCATCGCCGCGGATATTCCCGGGGCGGGGCTGTCCATCATCGGACGGGGCGCCTCGCCCGCACTTCGCGCTGCCGCGACCGATCCGCGCATCAGGATACTTAATTTTGTCGATGACCTCCGCCCCCATTTCCTGCACGCCGGCGTCTTCATCGCGCCGTTGCGGCTCGGGGGAGGGATCAAGATCAAGATGCTGGACGCCCTGACGCACGGCTGCCCGGTGGTGACGACGCCGGTGGGCGCCGAGGGAATCACGGGACTCGACGCGTCGTCCGTCCGGATCTCGAGAACGGCGGACGGCCTGGCCCGGCACTGCGTCGCTCTCCTGCGTGACCCCGCCCGTGCCGCCGAACTCGGGCGGCAGGGACAGGCCGTCGTCGGCGAGAATTTTTCCTGGGACCTGATCATGCAACGGACATCAGCGTACTATCACTCTCTCCTCCACTCGTAAACCGCCATGACAAAACAGAACCGAACCAGAATTCCGCCCCGGACAGAGTCTCCGTTCTCGACGCTGTCGCCGCTCGTGCAGGACCTCCTTTGCGTCGCACTGCTGTACGCCGTGACGCTGATTGTCTTCCGGGGGATCGTCTTTGATAACGCGGCCTTTGCTTCGGAGGGGGACACCGCAACGGCCATCAGTTACACCCATGCCGGAGAGCAGATTGAAAAGTCGGAGGGGGTGGATGCNNAGCTATGTGCAGACCGGGGTCCAGTGGGTGCTCAACCTCCTGTATCTGAACGGCACGTGGACCTGGCTCGTCGTCTATTACTTCCTCGGCGGCGTCTTCATGTTCTTCCTGATGCGGGGGTGGAATTTTTCGCGCCCCGCAGCGCTGATCGCGGCGCTGACGTTCATGCTCAGCCCGTATATGGTGGGCCTCGCCGGCGAGGGACACGGTTCGAAGCTCATGGCGCTCAGCTATCTTCCCCTGGTCGTCCTTCTCTCACATTCCCTGTTCGAGCGACGCGACGTGCTCAGTTTCGGACTTCTCGCCGCCGCGATCGGGACTCTGATGCTGACAAACCATATGCAGATCGTCTATTACGTGTTCATGTTCCTCGGTCTGTACCTGCTCTATCACCTCACGCTGGACTTCAGGGGAAAACTCCCCGCTGCGGCGGCGAAGGCTGTGTTGTTTGCCGGTGCGGTGGTCCTTGGATTCTGCATTTCGTCGTATATCTATCTCTCGGTGTCTGAATACGCCCAGTATTCCATGCGGGGAGGCGGCACCACCGGGGCGCCGGGCGGCCTGGCGTATGACTACGCGACAAACTGGTCATGGCATCCGGGCGAGCTTGTCACGCTGCTCATACCGGGCTTTTACGGGATGAAATCGGACCTGTACTGGGGACCGATGATTCCGTGGACAAACTCCAGCGTGTATGCGGGACTTGCACCGGTCCTGTTCGGCATACTCGCACTTGTCTATCGCCGGACGCGGTTTGTGATATTTCTCGGTCTTGTGCTCCTCGCCATCGTCCTCGTCTCCTTCGGCAACAATTTTTCACTGCTCTACAGCCTGCTGTTCTCTTATCTTCCGTATTTCAACAAGTTTCGGGCACCGGAGCAGATTCTGCACCTGCTGCCGTTTGTCACGGGGATACTTGCCGCGACCGGATTTTCCGCTCTCGTCGGCGCCCGCGAGCGGGATTCGGGGATCGATACGCTCAAACTCTACCGGGCGCTCCTGATCGCAGGGGGCGTCATCGCGGGGCTCCTGGTGATTGCACTCCTGCTACAGAACAGCCTGCTCGAGAGTCTTCCCGGCTCGATGTTCCTTAAACAGGGGCAGGGGGAGCAGATTCGGCAGCAGTACGGCGCCCGGGCACCGCGCGCAATCGCCCAGCTCAGACAGGCCCGGTTTGAGATCCTGTGGAAGGACTACGTGAAGTTTTCGCTGCTCGCGGCCGCTCTCTGCGCGCTGTGCGCCGCGTGGGTGAAAGGACGGATCCGCGAATGGACGTTCTCGGCTGCGCTCATTGCGCTGGTGATAATCGATCTGTCCCTCGTGGCCTCCAGGTACATCGATCCGAAACCATCGCAGGACCTGGCGCAGTCGTTTCGTCCCGACCCCACGATAACGTTTCTCAAGAATCAGCCCGGTCTGTTCCGGCTGTTCGCAGGAATCGATCCGCGCGATCCGCTCTACATGGACAATTCGTTTGCGTATCACGGCCTCCAGTCGATCACGGGGTACAGCCCCGCCAAGTTGAAGATCTACCAGACACTTCTGGACTCCTGCATGTACCGGGGGATCGATCCCTCGTTTCCCGTCAATATGAACGTCGTGGACATGCTCAATGTGGAGTATCTGGTCGTCCACGGGAGATTGCCGGAGCCGCTCTTTCAGCTCGTGAATGCGGATCAGGCGCAGCGGACGTTCACGTACAGGAATCCCGGCGCGCTTCCCCGTGCGTTTTACGCGGGGGAATCGTTCACCGCTGCCAACGACAGGGAGGTGTTTCGCGTGTTGAATTCCCCGGGGTTCAATCCCGGCCGCACGGCGGTTCTCTACAGGCAACTGCCGCAGCAGATAACGCCCGTGGACAGCACGCACGTGCCGCGCATCACCTCGTATAAATCCCGCGAGATACGCATCTCCACCGATGCCCCGGCGGGGACTCTCCTGGTGCTGAGCGAAGTGTACTACCCTGCCGGATGGAGGGCCTTCGTCGACGGTGCGGAAACTGAAATCTACCGGACGGATTATATCCTCCGGTCCGTCTTCATCCCGGGGGGAACCCACGAAGTCGTCTTCACGTTCGACCCACCTCTTTACCGCGTCGGCTGGGTCCTGACAAATGCTGCGTGGGGTCTGGTCCTTGTCTGTGTCGCCGCCGGAGTGTGGCGTGTCCGGTTCACGGGAAAGCGGACGGCCTCTCCCGGGACAAAGAGGGAGCCGGGGAAGAGCCCGGTCTCCTGACAACTCCCGTTTCCGTTCTATGACTCCAGGATCGTGACGCCGGGCACGTTCGGGCCGCTGAAAGCACGGCCTGCGTGCCCTTCGTCATGTTTCGTTTGACATTGGGCGCGATTTTCAGATCTATGAATACATGTTCTGACCTATAGGAACAAGATTCTGCCTCTGGTTCAGAGCTTGCGGATCCGAGATCCCCCAGTCTCATCTCTGCATTACCCTCCACCTCTCCCCCCCCTGGCAAAGTCCTGTTTTGCGTGAAATTTTGATCCGTGACGCTGTGTCACACAGAATTCCCCGTGAGGACAGAAAATGAGACTCAAACCAAATGACGCGCGCCACTGAAGGGGTATGAAAATGAAAATTACCACAATGATAGCCGCTTTGCTTTGCGTATGCTCCATGCAAAGCGCCCGATCCCAGAACAGCTTCTGGATCCAGACGAACGGACCGGGCACAGGGTATGACGTCCGTTCGTTCACCGTGAATTCGCACGGCGACCTCTTCGCCGGAACCTGGACTGACGGATCGATCTGGAAAACCACCGACAACGGCGGATCCTGGTCAAAGTGCGGTGCCTATGCCGATCCGAATCCCGTTCTGGCCTTGTGCACGAATCCCGGCGATCACGTGTTTGCCGGCGTCTACCTGAGGGGCATGTACCGCTCGACGGACGGCGGGGCGTCCTGGCAGATGAAATCCTCCGGTCTGACCAATCTCGCCATGCGCAGTGCGATGGTAGATGACAGCGCATTTGTGTGGGTCGCCACGGAGGGAGGGTTGTTCCGATCCACGGATGAGGGCGAATCGTGGGTTCTCAAGCAGGCGGGGGCGTTTTCCGCCGTCTTTCTCGACAGCTCCCATGCCATCGTCACTACTGACGGCTACTCCGTGTACAGATCTCTGAACCATGGAAATTCATGGACGACAATCCCGCAGTCGGGAACCGCAGTTCTGGGGGGTGTTCATGCCGACGGCTCTTACTACGGAAGAAATATCACGTCGGAAATTTTCCGTTCCACGGACTTTGGCGCGACCTGGGCGGACATGCACAGCGGCGTGTCCTGGAGCGGATACACCGACGCGTTCGCCTTCACCCCGGGGGGGGATGTGTTCTTCCTGAGGGATGGATATGGTACAGGCATTCTTGCATCGCTCGACGGCGGCAAAACGTGGAATGTCCTCAATGACGGCCTGACAACTACGCGTGTGATGCAGGTGTTTTATAACCCTGACGGTTATGTTTTTGTGGGGACCAACGGTGCGGGTGTGTTCAGGAGCAGGCTGCCGGAAGGACTCAAGGCCGCGACTCTGCTCCTGGGGACCTCAACCCTGGACTTCGGGGATGTGAAGGTCGGGTCGCGGGATACGCTCCGGGTTCAAATATCCAACGGCGGAATTTCCGACACACTGCGGATCGGATCAATTGTCCCGACAAGCGCGCGTTTCACGGTGTCGCCGTCGGCGATGGTCCTGGCACCGCACGCCGCGCAGACGCTTTCGGTCATCTATACACCCGCCGCAGCCGCCCCTGACACCGGCGCCGTTCTGATATCAAGCAATGACACCGGGACTCCGGTTTTCTCACTGAAGGTGTCGGGACAGGGGTACGGTCCGGGCCACGCCCCCTTCATACACCAGATCAACCTTATCCCGAACAACTCCAGCCAGGCCAGGATATTCTGGTTCAGGAGCATTGATGATTCCACCGGCGCCGCCGATCCGGTGGTTCAATACAGCGTCTGGCGGCGTGTGCTGGGAACCGGCAACCAGCAGGCACGCTCGTCCATCGCAGGCATCATGGCGCCTGCATCCACCGAAGCGGCGTGGGACTTCATACTCACCGTACCGGCTATCGCGCTGGACGAGTATGCCGCTATCGTCCCGATCCCGTACGTCCCTTCAGCCGCCCCCCCCTGGTATGTGTTCATTGTCGTTGCCCAGACGAAAGGCATGCAGGCGTATACGTCCCTGCCTGACAGCATACAGGATCCCGCCCCTCTTACCGGCACGACGGGAGGAGCCACCGGCCAGGTCCCCGGCGAGCTGGTCCTGAAACAGAATTTCCCCAACCCGTTCAATCCGTCGACGACGATCTCGTACGGGCTGCCGCAGAAAGCGAATGTCTCGCTCGTCGTGTATAACACCCTGGGCCAGGCGATCGCGACACTCGTGAACCGGGAAGAGGAGGCCGGTTACCATCAGGCTCGCTTCGACGGCTCGAACGTTGCGTCGGGGGTGTATTTCTGCCGGTTGACGGCGGGCGATTTCGTCAGAACATCCAAACTGGTTCTGCTCAGATAGGAAATTGCATCTTGAGCGTTCTTCAATTACATTGACGGACCGTTTTCAGTGCCGGTGCAGGCAGTGGCCGGCACTTTCCCACCCAGGACCCGGAAGCATGCACCAGATGACGGACACACCACCCCGCTGTCCAGTATGTGGCTCCTCCCGGATCACGGAGAGACCTTTTCAGTATCTGTTCCGGGAACGCCGGCTCCGCGGACTCGGCTGCGCACGGTGCGGTGTTATCTTTATTCATCCTCAGCCGACCTCAGAGGAGCTGAAGGAGCTTTACTCGAGCGAGTACTTTGAGGGGGGCGACTTCCGTTGCGGGCATGAAGGCGGTTATTGCGATCCCGCCACACTGCAACACCTGACAGATCCGACGCTTCTTCTCCACATCAGGGATTCTTACCGCGGGAACAGACTCCTGGAAATCGGTTGCGCCGGAGGGGCGTTTCTCAATGCGGCCAGAGAGCTCGGTTTCACGGTGCAGGGAGTGGAATTGTCCGAGGATGCCTGCCGGATGGCCAGAGAAACGTTCGGACTGACGGTATTCCCCGGAGATGTCATTGAGGCGCATTTTCAGGATGGGTCGTTTGACGTCGTCTTCATGGGGGACGTTCTCGAACACCTCCCGGACCCCGTGAGCACGCTTCGGGAGGTGCACCGTATCCTGGCTGCGGGCGGGTTGCTTGTGCTGGGCGTCCCTTCTCAGACAAACAGCCTCTTCTCCCGGGTCGGTTTCCGGATTTACGGCGCGATGGGAAAGCGGGCGACCGTTGCACTCCCTCCCTACCACCTTTTCGAGTACCGGCCGGCGAGTCTGGGATTTCTCCTTCATGAATGCGGATTCCGGATCGACGAACTCAAGCAGGATTTGATCCCACCGAACAGGATACATCTCCGGGGACCCGCACTCCAGCGTCTCGGGAAGAAGCTCTTCCAGTACCCGAACTGGGTGCTGACCGGCATGTTCGGCATATGCGGCGATCGACTTACCGCATTTGCAATAAAGGAGACGCCCGGACCACGCCGCTCCAGCGGTTGACAATGTGCCGGGGCTTGGGTATATTTGCGTGCCCTGACACAGGGCTTCACGCCACTTCACAAGGAGAAAAACACCGATGGCGGACATCTCGTTAGATGCACTCGGAATGGTGGAAACCAAAGGTCTTGTGGGATCGATTGAAGCCGCCGATGCTATGGTGAAGGCGGCACGGGTGCAGTTGATCGGCAAGGAAGTGATCGGGGGCGGGTATGTGACGGTGATGGTGCGCGGCGACGTCGGCGCTGTGAAAGCGGCCACGGACGCGGGCGCGGCCGCCGCTCAACGGGTCGGGGAGCTGGTCTCCGTCCACGTCATCCCCCGGCCCCATGCCGATGTGGAGATGATTCTCCCGAAACGTCCCGCCGCAAAATAACTCATGCTCGACTACGCCCTGGGGATGGTGGAAACGCGCGGCCTCGTCGGATCGATTGAGGCCGCTGACGTCATGGTGAAGACCGCGAACGTGGCTCTCCTGGGGACAGAGTATATCCGCAACGGCCTCGTTACCGTCGAGGTGATCGGTGAGGTTGCGGCCGTGAAGGCTGCCGTGGAAGCCGGCGCTGCCGCCGCACAGCGGGTTGGTCAGCTCGTTTCAACGCACGTCATTCCCCGCCCCTCCGATGAGATCGAATTCATACTGAAGGAACGGACACCGGCCGTCCCGGCCCCCGGGCTGTCCCGGACTGAAGTCCAGCCTGAGATTCCGGAGGGTGGAGATGAGGAGTTTGATTTTGTCGCAAGCGACGACGATGCGGAGTTCGCCGCCCAGATCGAGGCGATGACCGTCCACCAGCTCAGGACTCTCGCGCGGGACACTGAAGGTCTCGCCATCCAGGGACGCGAGATCTCGATGGCGAACAAGGAGGCCCTGATCCACGAGCTGATGAAGAAGCGGGCCGGCGACTGAACCGCGTGTGAGCTGACCGGCTCCATCGGTTCCCGCTGGTGGAGTCTTTTTGTTTCCAGGGCCGATGCAGCGACGCTCTATTTATATCGTGATTTTCTCCACCCTCTTCGGCGTCCTTGCATGGTTTTCCGTCACCATGCGGGAGGACTATGAGACCACGGTGCTGTCACCGTTTGTCCTCAAGGAGATCCCCGCCGGAATGGCGGTGCAAACCCCGCTCCCCCGGACGGTCCAGCTCCGTTTCAGAGGGGAAGGATGGCGCCTGGCAGGCGTTCTTCTCGCGCATGCTCCCCGGCTCGTCTTCTCTGCGACCATGCTCCCCGCCGGACACAAGCCGCTCACTTTCAAGGACTTCGCCGATCGGATCTCCCTGGCCCCCGGGGTGAGACTTCTCGAGGCCAAGCCTGATTCTCTTCTGATCGAGCTTGGTCCCGCCGTGCGCAAACGCGTCCCTGTCGTCCTGGACTGCCTTGCAGGCTTCCGCGAGGGCTACGGGCAGGTCGGGCCCACCTCCGTGGCGCCGGACAGCGTGACAGTGACGGGAGCCGAATCGGTCCTGCGCACGATTGATACATGGAAGACAGAAAAACGGTTGTTTGAGAATGTCCGGGCGTCCCTCGACGCCGAAATACCCCTCGCTTCCGCCGACCCCTATGAGATCGCGTTCTCCGTTCCATCTGTCCGCATCGCAATCTCCGTGGAACCGTTCGCCGAGAAAATCATCGCGGGGCTCCCGGTGCAGGTGACTGCCGTGCCTGCAAGCCGGGAAGTGATTCTCATCCCCCCCAGGATTGAAATCGTTGTCCGTGCGGGAATCCGGCAGCTCTCCGCATTGTCTGCCGGGGACTTTCGTGCAGTGACGGATTATGCAGGCATCGCCGCTGATTCCACGGGCGCCGTCGATACCGACGTATCGTGTCCCGCGGGCGTCCAGCTGGTGACAAAACGGCCGGAGCATGTTCAGTACATCGTCAGAAAGCGCCTATGAAGCTCTCCATCAACATCGACCATGTGGCTACGCTGCGTGAAGCGCGGGGAGGACTCGAACCCGATCCGGTGACCGCGGCACACCTGTGCGAGATTGCGGGAGCGCACGGCATCGTCTGCCACCTGCGCGAGGACCGGCGGCACATCAACGACCGGGATCTCCGGCTCCTGCGTGATACCGTGAAGACAAGGCTCGACCTCGAAATGGCGGCGACAGACGAGATCGTGGCCGTCGCGATCGATACTCTGCCGGAGCTGGCGACTCTCGTTCCCGAGCGGCGGCAGGAGCTGACGACCGAAGGAGGGCTGGATGTCAGGGGAAACAGGCACCGTCTGCGCGACGTTGTTGCACGGCTGCAGGATCACGAAATCCAGGTTAGCCTCTTTGTCGATCCCCTTCCGGAGCAGATTGAATCAGCCAGGGAGATCGGCGCCGACAAGATCGAAATCCACACCGGCGCGTACGCCAACGCGCGAACCGAAGATCAGCAACGGGAGCTCCTGGATGTCGTGAGGGCCAGCGCACGAATGGCACGGGAGCTCGGCCTCGGCGTGAATGCGGGTCACGGGCTGAACTACCTCAACGTGATTCCGTTCCGGGCGACCGGCGAGATCGACGAGGTGAGCATCGGGCACGCGGTGATCGCCCGCGCCCTGTTTGTCGGTATTGACCGGGCGGTGAAAGAAATGCTTGCGCTCGTGTAGGAAGCGGGGTGCGGCGGGGGGTCAGTCGCGCAGTTCGAGTTTGCGGATTTCGTCGCGCAGGGCTGCAGCTTTTTCGTAGTTTTCCCTCTCGATCGCTTCTTTCAGCTGCTGGTTGAGCTGTTCCAGACGGGTGATCTTGCCCGGCGGCTGGTGCTGTTGCTGCTGCTTGGGATTCAGCTGGGCGGAGGGGGGGGCCTGATGTTGATCCTCGTCTTCGTCGTCGGGGACGAAAGCCGCTTCGTCCATGACCGGGGTCGCGACGTAGATCTGTACGCCGTAGCGCACCGCGAGGGCGATTGCGTCGCTCGGACGGGAATCAATCATCTGGTTGTCAATGTTCAGCTTTGCGTAAAATGTCCCGTCCCTCAGGTCGTCAATGATGATGTCGCTGAGCTCGGCGCCGAACGCGGTGATGATGTTCTTCATCAGATCGTGTGTGAGGGGCCGCGGTGGCTTGATCCCTTCCATCTCCAGGGCGATCGACTGAGCCTCCGACGCGCCGATAATGATCGGTAATCGCCTGCTGCCGTTCACTTCACGAAGTATCAGCGCATACGCGCCTCCGCTTGCCGGGTTTGTGGACAACCCGAGTATGTCCACCAGCACCTTGTCCACGTTCAGCTCCGCTCTCTGACGATCACCATGAATAACGTACGGGAAAACAGCGCTAAGATGCAACTCTCATTTTCCCGTCTTCTTCAGTTCCTCGGTGAGCGCGGGGAGCACATCAAAGACATCGCCCACGATACCGTAGTCGGCGACCTGGAAAATCGGCGCGTCTTTGTCCCTGTTGATGGCGACGATATATTTGGATGACGACATGCCTGCCAGGTGCTGGACTGCCCCGGAGATGCCGCAGGCGACGTACAGCGTCGGCGACACTGTCTTCCCCGTCTGACCGACCTGCTCATCATGCGGTCGCCAGCCGGCATCAACGACGGCGCGCGAAGCTCCCACCCCCGCACCGAGCACGTCGGCAAGTTTTTCGATGAGAACAAAGTGCTCCGGGCCCTTCATGCCCCGCCCGCCGGAGACGATGATGTCGGCTTCCGTGACATCGGGTCGCCCCGCGGTCACCCTCACCTCCTTTACCGTCGTCACCATATCGGCCGGGTCCAGCCGGACCGTCCTCGCCTCCACCCGGGCGTCTGCCCCTCCCTCCGCGGCATCGAAGATGTTCGGACGGAGCGTAAAGACTTTGACGGGAGTTGTGACGCGCACATCAAGCAGGGCTTTCCCCGCGAATACGGGGCGCGTCGCTATGATGTCGTTTCCGTCAGGCCGCAGAGCGACACAATCGGCCGCGAGCCCCGCGCCCAGCTTGATCGCGACGCGGGGAGCTATGTCTTTCCCCATCTGGCTCGCGGGAAGGAACACCATGGTGGCACCTTCGCCGCGGGCCACTTCTGCAATGACCTTTGCTATGGCGGTATTTGAATGCTCTGCCAGGCCCGGATCGTCAACTGCTATGACCCGCCCTGCGCCGTACCGCCCGAGTCCGGCGGCGGCGGCGCTGACCCCCGAACCGGCGACGAGCGCGACAAATTCCCCGCCGAGCGCGTCTGCGAGACGTCGCCCCGCCCTGACGGTCTCCAGCGAAGACTTTTTGAATTTCCCTCCGCGTTCCTCTGCGAATGCAAGTATGTTCATGGCAGCCGTTTGTCGTAGTTCGTCGTCATATGACTTTCGCCTCTTCGTGGAGCAGACGGACGAGCTCCCGGACCGCGGAGGCGTCGGTCCCGATGATCCGCCCGGGGTTTTTCGCGGGCGGTTTGCGAAGAGCAACCGTCTGCACGCGCACCTCGGAGGGGGCAGCCGGTTTTTCTTCTATGGGCTTGCTCTTCGCGGCCATGATCCCTTTGAGAGAAGGGTACCGGGGATCGTTCAGTCCCTTCTGGGCCATGAATACCGCGGGGAGTTTCGTGTGCACGACTTCGTGGCCGCCTTCGATCTCCCGTTCACACACGACGCGCCCGTCCTCCGCGATGTCCAGCTTGACCACAACAGCCACCGAGGGAAGGGAGAGAAGCTCGGCGACAAGAGCTCCCACCTGCGCGTCGTCGTAGTCAATCGACTGTCTGCCGAAAAGAACGACATCAGGCGCAAGCCCTTTGATCTCGGCCGCCAGGGCGCTCGCCGTCGCATAGGAGTCCCGTACGCCGTCGTCTCTGAGAAGCACCGCCCGGTCGGCGCCCATCGCCAGCGCTTTCCGCAGGGTTTCCTTGCTGGCGTCGTTTCCCAGGCTGACGACTGTGACGTCTCCTTTGAACTTGTCCCGGATTCGAAGTCCTTCTTCGACGGCGATTTCATCGTACGGGCTCATCATGAAGTTTACGCCTGCCCGGTCGATCGCAATACCATCGGCTGCCACGCGTATCTTCGTTTCAGTATCCGGTACGTGATTGATGCAGACAACAACTTTCATTGTTCCTCCTGGATACCGGGGCGGGGAATCCCCTCAATCGATGAAAAATGAAATATACGGCCGGGCGGAAAAAAAGGCAAGGCTAATTGACTTTCTACCACCTTTTCAATACCTTTAGATCTTAGATGTACGACTGAATTCTTGTCGCATTGCAGGAAGGCTTCATGGCACAACACAAGTCGGCAGAAAAACGCGCCCGGACATCGAAACGGAGAGGGGCTCGCAACGCAGAGTTGAAATCACGCATGCGTACGGAAATCAAAAAAATCCGCGCCTCGAGTGACAAAGCCAAAGCCGCGGTCGATTTGAAGAAGACAGTGAAGCTTCTCGACAAGCTTGCTTCCAAGGGTATTATCCATCGCAACAAGGCGGCCAACCTCAAGTCGAAGCTGACTGCGCTGGTCAGTCACCTCCAGTAACATCCCCTCCTGCAAGGGCCGGGCCTGAGACCGTTCGCGGAAGAGATTCCCGGCGATGAGGCCTCAGCGGGTTCCTGCTGCATTCTTTTTCAGGTCTTCGAGTTCACCGAGCCGCTTCTGGTATCGTTCTGCACTGCCGGGGCGCTGCACGGCGAGGGTTCGGTACGCTTCAATTGCTTCGTCATATTCCCCCTGACTGGCGTAAATCTCAGCCAGCGTCGCCGTCACAAATCGCGCAGGGGACGCGGGGGCCTGCCGGGCCGCTTCCGGCGCCGGCGGTGCGTCCTCGACCGGGATCCGGCGGGGGGCGCCTTCCAGCTGCTGGATGATCTGTTCCATGGANNGCGATCCACCAGATCCAGGACGACAGGATTATCCGGGAACACCTCGAGCACATGCGTGTACTCCAGCATTGCCTCCACGTGGCTCCCCAGAGCTTCATAGCACCGCCCGAGCATCAAACGCCCGGTCGTGTATCTCGGAAACACGCGCGTCCCCTCCACGCAGATCCGGAGCGCGTCCTTGATGTTCCCGGACTCCAGCAGGTCCGCTGCGGCCCGTGCAAACCAGGGGCTCGTAGCGCCCGTCACAGATCCGTGTGTGGGTGTATCCACCGTCGCCATCCGATCCTGCCGAATTCTTCTATTTGGGACTGACCTGGCGTCCCAGCCAGGCATGCTTCAGCGACATCGCCGACACGAATGCGAATCCAAGAAAGAACAGGAGCTGGAACGGGACCGCAGCGATTTCAAGGAAATAGATAGACGCAACCACGCCGAAGAGGCAGTAGAGGGCCAGGACCACTTCGACGATCACCGTCGGGTTGATCTTGACCGGCGCATATTTCTTGTCGGACCAGGAATCCGATTTTTCGCGGATGCTGTATTTCGGCGTCCGGACGAAATCGCTCTTCTTCCTGAAGAGACCTTCGATCACCGCCCTGCTGTTGTTGACGGCGAAACCCATGCTCCCCGCCATGAACACCGGGAACAGGAAGAGCCGCCTGCGCCAGTCACGGTAGACATCTTTCTGAGAGAACAGGTAGAACAGAAATGAGCCGATGAACGCGAACACGCCGACCGACATCATCGTGAAGTAGGAATCATACAGGCCTGTGTGCTTGACAAACACGAGCGGCACATTGAGAATCCCGGCCAGCACGATGAAGGGGAAGACAAGGTTGTTCGTCAGATGAAACGTCGCATGGATCTTGATTTTGAGAGGCAGTTTGGACCTCCAGACGTGCGGGAGGATCTTCCGGGCGGTCTCGATCGCCCCCTTGGTCCACCGGAACTGCTGGGACTTGAGGGCGTTAATCTCCGAGGGAAGCTCCGCCGGCGAGGTCACGTTGTTGAGGTACGTGAACTTCCAGCCCCTGAGCTGCGCCCTGTAGCTGAGGTCGAGATCTTCCGTCAGTGTGTCGGATTGCCAGTTCCCGGCATCCACGATGCATGATTTCCTCCAGACCCCCGCGGTGCCGTTGAAGTTGATGAAGAACCCCACCTTGTTCCTCACTGCCTGCTCGATGACGAAGTGTCCATCGAGAGCCATGGCCTGTGTGCGGGTCAGCAGCGAATACTCCGAATTGAGGTGTTCCCACCGGGTCTGCACCATGCCGATCCTGGCGTCCATGATGAAGTGGGGAATCGTCTTCAGGAGGAAGTCCGGTCGCGGGACGAAGTCCGCATCGAAGATCGCGACGAACTCGCCGCGCGCTGTCGTGAGCCCCTCCTTGAGCGCTCCCGCCTTGAACCCGATGCGGGTGGACCGCCGGACCTGTTTGATGTCAAACCCCTGTTTCCTGTATCGTTCGACGTGGCCGGCAACCACCTCAACGGTCTGGTCGGTGGAATCATCGAGCACCTGGATCTCCAGCTTGTCTTTGGGATACACCATCGCGCACGCCGCATCGATCAGGCGGCCGACAACATACATCTCGTTGAAGATGGGGAGCTGCACTGTGACGACAGGGTAACTCACGATGTCGTCCGAAGGGGCAAGCTTCTTCGAGCGGAACTTGAGGTAATAGTAGATCATGATGAACCCGTGCGACCCGAAGACGAACAGCACGCCGAGTGAAAGCATGTATGTAATGAGAATGATCTCTTCCATGATGATGTCGTGCCCTTACCTCACATTGTGATGGGTTATGATTCTCTCGTGTTCCGCGCTCTCACCAGCCGGACACCGTTTCAAGCAACACGTCTTCGGCGATCTTCTTCATGGCTTCCTGCAGCCCCGCCTGCCGCTGCGACAGTCCCCCCCCGGAATCGTAGTCTCCCCAGTTGGAAAACGTCTTTTCCCAGACTTTTTTCCTGAGTTTCTTGTCCTGGAATGTGAACCGTGCGGAGACTGTTACACGGCGACGCGTCACCAGCTCCCCCTGTGAGACCACCGCCGGGGCATCCGATATCGAGATGATGGCTCCTTCGATGATGGAATCTGCGGTATTCCGGTCACTGACCTCCAGACTGTTGTCGGCGGTGAACAGCTGGACGATCTCCGTCGTGAATTTCTCTCGGAGTCCGGGCTCGCCGAACCCGGACTGGTCGTCCACCAGCGGGATTGCCACGGTCTTCAGATGCGCCGGAACAGAAGCGCCCGTGAATGAATACGCGCATCCGCCGGCGAGCATCGCCATGCTCAACGCCGCAACGAAACCTCCGCAGTGCCGCAGGATCAGCATTGTCATTCCAGCCCGTATTCCTTGATTTTTCTGTACAGCGTCCTCTCACTGATGTTCAGTGCACGTGCCGCCATCCGACGGTTTCCTTTCGAACGGGCGAGAGCCTCGGCAATCAGGCGGTGTTCCATCTCTTCGATCGAGATCCCCGAATCATCCGGGCCGCCCACAACAACAGTTCCCTGTCCACCACGTCTGGTCGCGTCCTGAGCCTGGCGCTGCTCTTCAAGCATCGCCTTCACTTCCATGATGTTTCCCTTGAGCTCCAGGAGTGCACGGAGAATCAGCTCGCGTTCCGCCTGTTCGACGCTTTTCGACACGTGGACCGGGAGGTTCCGTTCGTCCGCCGGCGGGACGGCGTTCGCCCGGAGGTATTTCCTGACGTCGTCGGCTTCAAGGTGCTTTCCTTTTTCGAGGATGATCATGCTTTCGGCGGCATTCCGCAGCTCGCGCACGTTACCCGGCCAGTTGTACCCCCGCAAGAGATCCATCGCCGTGCCGGAGATGCCCATGAACGAGATCCCGTTCTTCCGGGCCACCTCCTCCGCAAACAACCGGAAGAGAAACGGGATGTCTTCCGGCCTCTCGCGGAGAGGCGGGACGACGATGTTGAAAGAGCGCAGCCTGTAGAACAGGTCGGCGCGGAACAGCCCGTGCCGCATGGCTGATTCAAGGTCTTTGTTCGTCGCCGCGATGACGCGGACATTGACGTGGCGGGGGACGGAGGAGCCCACGCGGAGGAATTCACCGTTCTCCAGAACCCGCAGGAACTTGACCTGGGACGAAAGCGGGAGCTCGCCGATTTCATCGAGAAAAAGCGTCCCGCCGTCCGCGAGCTCGAAATATCCCTTCCGCTGGTCGGACGCTCCGGTGAACGAGCCACGCTCGTGGCCGAAGAGCTCGCTCTCGATGATCCCCTCCGGGATTGCCCCGCTGTTCACCGTGATCATCGGCCGGCTGCTCCTCTTGCTCTCCATGTGGATCGCCTTTGCGATGACCTCCTTGCCGACGCCGCTTTCACCGGTGATCAGGACGCTTATATCCGTCGGAGCAACCTGATCGATCACCTCGGCGATTTTCCTCATCTGCAGGGATTCCCCGATGATTCCCTTCACCGGGACATTCGCCGGCTGATCCGGTTTTACTGTCGCGACAGCCATCAGTTCGTTGTCACAATCGATTCGATATGAAATTTCGACCTGATCTCCGCTCCCTGTGCTTTCGCATCCTCCGCACTGGAGTAGGTCCCGACAAGGACCAGAAACAGTGACTTGTTTTCCTTGACGCGGCTTATCATCTCCACCGCATATCCCAGCCCTTCAAAGAAGGCCTTCTGCTTTTCCGCATTCGCCTGCGTCGTATAGGCTCCCACCTGCAACGCAAACCGGGCCGGCGCCGAGGCGTGCGTGTCCGCGGCTGCGGGTGTCCCCGCAGGAGGGGATTCGAGCCTGTCTTCGGGGAGCTTGCCGGTATCAACCTCTCCCCCCCCCGTTGCCCGCTTCGATGCGGGATAGTTCTTCTTGAGCTGTGCCATTTTCATTTCGGCCGTCCGGTAGAGACCGAGGGCGTAATAGAACTGGTACACCCTGAAAAGCGCCTCGGAAGCCCACTCACTCGCGGGGAAATTGTCGACAATGCTCTGATAAATCCGGACGGCTTCCGCCCCCTCGCTTGTCGTCTGGGCCTGCAGGTACAACACACCCGGGTTGTTCGGATATTTGCTCAGCAGCGACGGAATCTCCGCCTTTACCTGATCCATCTTGCCGTCCTGGACCATTGCCAGGTATTTTGTCACCTCCGCATCGGCGCTCTGGGCCCGCAGGGCCGGAGCGATGAGGACGAGAAGGAGGAGAACAAGCGCGTGCTTCATGCTGCCGACCCTCTGGATTGCGGGGCGGCGCCGATGACATCGCCGACCCGGACGCCGAACAGTGTCGCCGAATTCGCACGGTCGATCCTGACATCCGCGAATTCACCCGGCTGTTCGTCTGCGTGGGGAAAAACCACCGACCGGTTCGTGTCACTGCGTCCGGTGTATTCGTGCGGAGATTTTTTGCTCGGCCCTTCGACAAGGACACGCACGGTCCTGCCGATCAATTCTCTGTTCTGTTCGAGAGCGATGGCGTGCTGGAGCCCGGTGATTTCCCAGACGCGTCTTCCCTTCTCCTCCTCCGGCACGCTGTCTTCCATGTCCCAGGCCTTCGTCCCTTCGCGGGGCGAGTACTTGAACGTGAACGCTCCGTCAAAGCGCAATTCTCTGATGAGATCGACCGTCAAACGGTGGTCTGCTACAGATTCCGAGGGAAAACCGGAAATCACGTCCGTGCTGAGCGCAACTCCGGGAACGGCTTCGCGTATCCGGTGAATCAGGCGGCGATAGTGGTCGACGGTGTACGTCCGGTTCATCAATCCAAGTATCCTGTCAGATCCCGATTGCACGGGGAGGTGAACGTACTTGCAGATGTTGACCTCTTCGGCTATCGCCCCGATCAGCCGTTCCGACATGTCCTGCGGGTGCGACGTCATGAAGCGGATCCTGACGGAGCGGTCGACAGCCGCAACCTCTCTCATAAGCCCGGCGAAGTCGTTGGCCCCGTCACGGAACGAGTTTACGTTCTGACCGAGAAGCGTGATTTCCCTGAATCCACGCGAGGCGAGGTCTCCGACCTCTCCGACGACGCTTCTCAGAGAGCGGCTCCGCTCCCTCCCGCGGGTGAACGGGACAACGCAGAACGTGCAGAACTTGTCGCAACCACGCATGACCGGGAGCCACGCACAGACCCCCTCGGTGCGGAGGGGCGTAAGGTCATCATAGTTCTCCACCCGGGAAAGGCGGACCGCAACTCCTTTTTCCCCCGCGAAAGCCCTGTCCATCAGGCCGGGCAATTTCCTGTACTCATCCGGTCCGACTACGAGGTCAACCAGGTCGCTCTCAAGAAGATTTGAGCGGAGCCGCTCGGCCATGCACCCCAGGACTCCGATGAGGATGCCGGGATTCTCCCGTTTGTAGGTGCTGAAGAGGCCCAGACGACCGTATATTCGCTGTTCCGCGTTTTCCCTGATCGCACATGTGTTGACAAGCACAACATCAGCCTTCGCAATGTCGCTGGTCAGGGCATAACCACCGGTGCCGAGGATCCCTCCTACGACTTCGGAGTCCGCAACGTTCATCTGGCAACCGTATGTCTCCAGATAAACCCGACGGGGAGACTGGTAAGTTGACATAATAGGTCTAATAGTGGCGGTGTTAATCTATCCAGTATCTGACATATAATCAATCGGAAGATGACCCTATTTTGGTTAATTCTTGTTAATTTTTGATGGTTTTCCATTCTTTATCTGTCAAAATGACAAGCCGCGTACCGGCATCTGTCAGCATTCCTTTGAAATCTACCGTCTCTTCACTATCTTGAAATCCCAAACCAGCACTTTCTTACACTTGAACAGAGACTGAAATCCATGATTCCATCAGAGCTTATGAGCAGCATCGTTGCAAAGGCCAAAGGCCTCAAAAGGACAGTCGTCTTCCCCGATGCCACCGATGAACGCGCGATACAGGCCGCGAGGATTCTTTCAGATCAGGGGATCGTCCAGCCCATACTGATCGGGAAGACCGTTGCTATTCAGGAACAGGCGAAGAAGAGCGGGACCGTGCTCGGAGGGATAAGAATAATTGACCCGGAGCTCTCCGACAAGCTCAGCGACTTTTCACATATCTTTTTCAACCTGCGGAAAACAAAAGGCATCCAGTTTACAGAAGCGCAGAAGACAATGACAAACCCGCTCTTTTTCGGCGCTATGATGGTAAGGGAAGGAATGGCCGACGGGAGCGTTGCAGGCTCACTATCGACTACCGGGGACGTGCTGAGGGCGGGAATACAGGTGATCGGACTGGCCCCGGAGATCACAATAGTCTCGAGCTTCTTCCTCATGGTCTTCCCCCACCAGGTGTTTTCGTTCGCAGATTGTGCGGTCGTCCCCGACCCGACGCCGGAACAGCTGGCAGACATTGGAATTTCGACTGCGGACAATCATCAGCGCCTCACGGGTGAACAGCCCCGGGTTGCCATGCTCTCGTTCTCAACNNGGAGAGCTCCAGCTTGACGCGGCGATCGTTCCCAAGGTCGGGGCGGCCAAGGCCCCGGGGAGCCTGATTGCGGGAAGAGCCAACGTCCTCGTGTTTCCTGATTTGAACGCCGGAAACATAGGTTACAAAATCGCCCAACGCCTCGGAGGCGCAGAAGCAATCGGGCCTGTGGTACAGGGACTGCGGAAGCCCGCGTTTGATCTCTCCCGGGGGTGCAGCGTGAGCGACATCGTGAATGTCGCCGCAATCAATGCCGTCGTCGGGACCGTATAATCCCCCGACGCCTGTTGCCGTACACTGACCCCGAATGACACGAAATATTCTTCTCGGTTCGCATATGTCGATCAGCGGGGGAATGTACCGCGCATTCGAGCGCGCGGCCCTGACCGGGTGCACGACGATGCAGGTATTCACAAAGAACAACAACAGGTGGGAAGCGCGGCCGTACACCCCGGGGGATATTGAACAGTACCGTCTGGCTCGAGCCGGCTCACCCGTCGCCCCCGTTCTCGCTCATGCGGCGTACCTCATAAATCTCTGCGCTGTGGATGGGGAGGTGCTGAGGAAATCCCGGGCCGCCCTCCGGGACGAACTGGGCCGCTGCGAAGCGCTCGGGATCTCCGGGTTGATACTCCATCCCGGTTCGCATGTCGGAGCCGGCGAAAAGGACGGCATCAAGCGGATCGCAGAATCACTCAACCTGGCCCATGCGGACACACCGGGATACCGGACACGCAGCATTCTGGAAACGACAGCGGGACAGGGAAGCGCCATCGGCTACAGGTTTGAACAACTCGGCGGGATCATCGACCTTGTCGATGAAAAAGACCGGGTGGGGGTCTGTTTTGATACATGCCACGTGTTCGCAGCCGGGTATGACATCAGCACGGAGGGGGGGTGGGAAGAGACGATCGGGGCATTCGACGATGTCATCGGCCTCCGGCGCCTGTCCGCAATTCACGTCAACGATTCGCGAAAGGAACGGGGCTCCCGGGTCGACCGGCATGATCACATCGGCAAGGGGAAGATCGGACTCCCGGGATTCCGCATGCTCATGAACGATCCCCGCATGGAAAATGTCCCGAAGATACTCGAAACTGAGAAGAGCGACGACATGCACGAAGACATTGAGAACATGAACGTCCTTCGCTCCCTCATTGCAGAGGTCGCGTAAGTCCCCTTTTTCCGGACTCAGTTACCGGGGGAGCGAACAGGAAGTATCGTCCGGTGTCAGGTCCGCGTGCGCTGGGCCCCGCCGAGGATTCTCGCCGGGAGCGTGATGAGTACCCTGAAGAGTTCGAACACGGCATCCATCGTTATCCCCAGCAACCTGAACGGCAGGGACAGGAGCCAGACGACGGGATAGAGGATCAACGCCAGCAACGCCAGCGGCCAGCAGACGAAAAGAAGAATCAACCAGAGGATGAACTTTGTCATGTGATGCCTCCACGTCAGGTGTACGGCGGAACGAGGGAGAGGTTTCACCGAGGTAAACCCGCCGTTCGCCGATCTGGCTGTCACTCCGGCAGGACGAAACACGTATGTTCTTACGGGGCCCTACAAACAGCGGAGGATCACTCATGGAAGCCCGAAGATCGTTTGGCGCACACATACTCATTGGATCATTCCTCGTACTTGCCGGCGGAGCCCTGCTGCTGGAGAATTTCGGAGTGATTGATATCGGTCCCATCTGGCGATTCTGGCCCCTCATCCTTATCGGCCTGGGAATAGTCAGAATCAGTGAGGCAACGTCCCGCTCCGGCCAGGGTACGGGGGTCTGGCTCCTGCTGCTGGGACTCTGGTTTGCAGTCCCGACACTCCATATCGGCGGATTGACGTTCAGCGACACCTGGCCGGCGATTTTCATCGCCATCGGCCTGTCGATGTTGTGGAAGAGTCTTCCCGATTTTCCGGGATTGCATCAAGAAAAGGAGCATTCTCATGGAGCGTAAACGGCCTGTCTATTTCAGCGGCCAGGCAATCATGGGCGCCGCCGCCGTGCTGATCGGTATATTCCTTCTGCTCGACAACTTTGACGTGCTTGACGCGAGGCTGTATCTCCGGTTCTGGCCCTTGATACTCGTGGTCTTCGGAGGGGGGCGGATCCTGTACTCCTCTCACGGGGGAGGACGATTTGTAGGCGGGGTCATCGCCCTGATCGGAGTGTTTCTTCTCGTTCGCGAACTCGGGGTCACATCTCTCGGGCTTCACGAACTCTGGCCGCTTATCCTCGTCCTGATGGGGGCCAGCATGCTCCTGGGAGGAACCGCACGGGGGAGGATCCTCGGTGAAGATCGCGCGACCCCCGACTCGCGCTCGATCGTGAATGCATTCGCGGTGCTGGGCGGGGTGCAGCAATCGAATAACTCCCAGGATTTCCGCGGAGGCGAGTCGAGCGCCATCATGGGGGGATGCGAAATCGATCTGCGACAGGCTTCGATCCAGGGAGAGGATGCCGTTATCAGCACGTTCGCAATGTGGGGCGGGATCAAGATCAAAGTCCCTCCCACGTGGAACGTCATCGTCCAGGGGGTCCCCTTCCTGGGAGGGTTTGACGACAAATCCGTGAAACCGGCCGACCCCTCCGCGAAGTGCCTGATCGTCAAAGGGACGGCAATCATGGGCGGGGTCGAGGTGACGAACTAGCGATGTGCCATCGCAGAGATCATCCGGGGCGACTCCAGTCCCGGATATCGCGACCCGGTCATGCATCCTATCCTTAAGGACCGCCGCACACTCGCCCTGTATCTTCTCGCATGGCTTGCCCCCGGCCTGACGCTGGCCACGCTCATGGCGACAACCGCGAAGGCACCGTGGGGCGGCGCGATCTGCTTTTCTCTTCCCGCGATGATCGTCTATGCCTTCATGTCTCTCTCCTCATGGTATGTCTGTCGTGCGTTCCCGCTCCCGGGGACGGACCTCGCGAAGACACTCTCTTCCCTCTTCTTTGCCGCCCTCCTCTCGAGCGCTCTCTGGCTTCTTGCGTGTTACGCGTGGGCATCGGCCCTGGAGTGGATGCAACCGGGGCTCGCCCCGCGGGAAAGGTACATGGATTCCCTCCCTCTCCTTGCCTCGTTCGGCGTCGGGCTGTTCCTCATTGCCGCCGCGGTTCACTATCTTATAGAGTCGTTGGAATCAGCGCGCCGCACCGAACGCAATGCGCTCGAACTGCAGGTCCTTGCGCGAGACGCCGAATTGAAAGCGCTGCGAGCGCAGATTGATCCCCATTTCCTGTTTAACAGCCTGAATTCAATCAGCGCGCTCACCAGCACCGATGCGGCCGCGGCGCGGACGATGACGCTCATGCTTGCCGATTTCCTGCGGATGAGCATGAACTTCGGCGGCCTCGAAATGATACGGCTCGAGCAGGAGATTGCACTGGTACGCCACTTTCTGGAGATTGAAAAGGTCAGGTTCGGAAACCGTCTCGTCGTACAGACCGAGATCGGGGCGGGGACGCTCTCGGCGCGGGTGCCTCCGCTGCTGTTGCAGCCCCTCGTCGAGAACGCGGTGAACCACGGCATCGCCCAGATTCCCGATGGGGGGCATCTCCTCCTGCGCACCGAGAGTGACGGAGGATCGCTCCGGATCCTCATCAGGAATCCCGTGGATCCCGGGCGGACCAAACCACGGGGGAGGGGGATGGGACTCACCATCGTCCGCCGGAGGATCGAGCGGTTGTACGGCAGCGGGGGGAATCTGGATGTTCAGGAGACCGGGGGTAACTTCGTCGCCGTGCTCACGATCCCGCACCAGGTATGAGGCGGGCGTACACAACCATCCTTTTGACATGAGCCGGTGATGGACCGCCGGATTCCACGGACGGCTCATGAGATCGGGGAACCCGACCATGCGTGTCATTATCGTCGACGATGAAGATCTCGCCCGCGGAATCGTGCGGGAGTACCTCGCTTCCCACCTGGATATCCGGATCGTCGGGGAGTGTTCCAACGGATTCGATGCCGTGAAAGCCATCACGGAATCGAAGCCCGACCTGCTGTTCCTGGACATTCAGATGCCGAAGCTCAATGGTTTTGAGGTGCTCGACCTGCTGGACCCCAGACCCAGGGTCATCTTTGTCACCGCCTATGATTCCTATGCGATAAAGGCGTTCGAGGTCAACGCCATCGACTATCTTCTCAAGCCTTTCAGCCGGGAACGTTTCGAGAAGGCTCTCCTTCGGGTTGCCGGAAAGGAAGGTGACGAACCGCAGGACGCCGTCGACAATCTGATACGCAGCAACCGATCATTGAATGCGCCGATCGAACGGATACTGGTACGGGACGGGAGCCGGGTCCATGTGATCCCCTCTCCGATGGTGGACCACATCGAGGCACAGGACGACTACGTCTCGATTCATTCCGGGGGGAAAAAGTATCTGAAGCTCGAACGCCTCTCCGACCTTGAGGCTGCGCTCGATCCAAAACGGTTTGTCCGGATCCACCGCTCACATATCGTGAACATCGAACGGCTCGTCCGGCTGGAAACGTATGCCAAAGACAGCCGGATTGTGGTGCTGAACGACGGGACGAAATTGCCGGTGAGCCGACCGGGGTATGAAAAGCTCAAGGGCCTTCTTTAAAGCGTTGGACGCTCCTCCTGCCTGCTTGCAAGTCATCCTCCGTCTCGGTAGATTCTTCCCGGGAGGATTCATGCCGTGGCCACAGCATCTCAGCGCAAGGCGCTCGTCACCCGGGCAATACAGGCGAAGACCCGCGCATATGCACCGTACTCGCGGTTCCGCGTCGGAGCTGCAATCCTCGCGGACGACGGAACGATCATTGAGGGATGCAATGTTGAAAACAGTTCCTATTCCCTGACGATCTGCGCGGAACGGAACGCAGTCTTCCAGGCCGCTGCAAGGGGGAAAACACGCCTCCGGGCCATCGCCATCGCTTCGGATGACCCCGAGTTCCTCCCCCCCTGCGGCGCGTGCAGGCAGGTCCTTTCAGAATTCAACCCCGCGATGGAGATCATACTCACGACTGTGGACGGCAGGACCAAGCTGACGTCCCTGACAAGGCTCTTTCCCATGCCGGCAGACCTGAAGAAACTCGCCCGACCCAGACCCGTCAAGCGAAAATAGCCCGGGGAACATTGAATCGGTCCGGGAGGTATGATGGAAAAAAGTGATGAGTCGCGTTTGGGGTCTTTGCTTGCCGGCCACGTGCGCGAGGGTTCGCTCTACGAAAAAATCTCCGGAAACTGGGTGAGATGCTTTGCCTGCGGCCACAGATGCAGGATTGCCCCCGGCAGGGAGGGGATATGCAAGGTGCGATTCAACGAGGGGGGAATTCTGAAAGTCCCCTTCGGCTACGTTGGCGGTCTCGCGATTGATCCTGTTGAAAAGAAGCCGTTCTTTCACGCCCTCCCGGGATCGTCCGCCCTGAGCTTTGGAATGCTCGGATGCGACTACCGGTGCGGCTATTGCCAGAACTGGATCACCTCTCAGGCGCTGCGTGATCCCGACGCCGTCGCATCCATCGAGGTCACGTCGGCCGAGCAGATCGTCAGCCTGGCCCTCCGGCGTCACATTCCGATCATCACAAGCACTTACAACGAGCCGTTGATCACCAGCGAGTGGGCGGTCGAAATCTTCAGGCTTGCCCGCCCGCATGGCATCCGGTGCTCTTATGTTTCCAACGGGAACGGAACGGAAGAGGTCCTTGAGTATCTCCGTCCGTACATTGATTTCTATAAAGTGGACCTGAAAAGCTTCTATCAGAAGAATTACCAGCAGCTCGGGGGGAGGGTGGATGTGGTTCTCCGGACGATCGAATCGCTCCACGCGATGGGGGTATGGGTAGAAATTGTCACGCTTGTCGTTCCGGGCTTCAACGACTCCGAAGGGGAACTTACTGAGATTGCCCGGTTCATCGCTTCTGTATCGGCAGACATCCCCTGGCATATTACCGCATTTCATCAGGACTATCGAATGACCGGCAACGACCCCACCCCGGTCCGGTCACTCCTGCGCGCGGCTGAAATTGGAAGCAACGCCGGTCTGCATTTCGTGTATGCGGGGAACCTGCCGGGGAAGGTCGGCAGATGGGAAAACACTTACTGCCCGTCGTGTGACGAACTTCTCGTCGAACGCTCCGGATTTTCTATACTCCGAAACAGGGTCACAGGTCACTCCTGCCCAAAATGCCGGAATGTCATCGCAGGGATCTGGGAGTAAAACTGCCTGTCACCTGAAGGTAATTCTACATTCTTCCCACTCTTTTTGCTTCCGGAGTGCTCTCACCCCCTCAAATTACAACAAAACCGCGGCTTACGCTTATGGCGCGTGATTTGTGCTCCACAACATGTCGGATCTTGTCTACTCGTGTTATTATGTAATCCCGTAGCCCGGAATCTACAGATTTTTTTCTAACAAGTTGATCGCTACTATTGACTTTTTTTCGCGATTGTTTATAATTTCATCAGAAAAGCTTCTGCAGGAAGCAGAGACAACAGGAGGGGTGGCATGAATTCACCGACAAACGGAATCTCCATCGAAGAACGCCTTCGGGAGGTGTACGAAAAAACTGACTCCCGCGAGTACGCAGAGGCACTCGATGCGCTGGAGGCTGCCCGCTGTTCCGACCCGGGGAACATCTATCTCGCCGCTCTGAAGCGTCAGCTTGACGCGCTTCTCTCACTCTCTCAGGCCGACGATCTTACCGAGGAACAGCGGCACGAATTCATGGACCCGATGCAGGGAATTATCGAATGTGCAGTGCGCGACAATCAACGGCAGCATCGGTCCGATATCACGGATCTCTCCCGTACCTCTCAGGGGGAGGCTGGATCGGGCGAGCGGGCAAAGGCCGGGGAATCGGTATCCGCGTCCAACTATAGCGCGGCTGCAGGCGATGTCCAGAGAGAGCTTGAAGCATTGAAGCTCCTCTATTTCCAGCGAGCCAGCAAGTTTGTTATGAAGGGAGAATATGAACAGGCGCTGGCGGAGGTGCGACGCGTATTTGTCGTAGACCCGGAAAACACCATTGCGAAGGAGTATGCATCCCGCGTGGAGCACCTTCTCCAGCACGCACGACGCCTGGCCTCGGAGCCCATGCCATCCCCCCTGCCGGCCGTTGACGGGGTCGGGGAGAGTCTTCAGACGATACATGTTGTTCCGGCGCCAGACGCCGGAGAACCGCCGCATGTGCATGCCGAGCGCTCGACGGCATGGGATGATGATTTCGTCTCCCCGAAGACTTCCTCGCTCGTTCCCGAAGACCGACCGGCGCATCCGGGCCTCCGGCAACCAGCCCCGTATACAGACAGTCCTGCCGTTTCCAAGTCTCCCGCCGGGAACAGCGGGAGAAACGACGAACATGCAGGATCCGGCCGGAAGAAATCGAAGCTGTTCCTGGTTCTCGCCACCGTCATACTCGCGCCGCTTCTTGCGGGTGTCACAGTGGCGATATTCTCGTCGAAGAATACCGTCACGGCCGGGCAGCATGACGTGACGGCCGTACAAGCCCAGGACCGGAATCTGAATCCCGGCCCGTCTGTCGAAGCAACGATCGGCGGAGGAGGAAATAGTGCTCCGGAAGAGACCGCCTCCAGGGCCGAGGAATCACGGCCGGTCACCCCTACTCTCACGGTCAAGACTTCCCCGCCCCCGGTGGAAAAGAACGTTGACCCGGCACCGTCCCCTGCGAAAACGTCGGCCGAACCGCAGGCGGCGCTTGTGGATCTCCCCCGGAGCGAGCCGGTCAGGGTTGCCACGCCGGTTGCCGAGAACATTCCGCCGAAGCCCGACCCGGCGGCGATCGAACCGCCGCGGACATCCACGCCGGCGTTTATTCCGGTGGAAAAGGACCCCCAGATCGTCAGGCTGGAGAAACCCGCGTTCCCGGGCTTCGTGTGGAAGATGGGCATGGAGGGACAGGTGGTGTTGCGGGTTCTCATCGATCCGAGCGGAAAGCCGCTCGACTCCCAGATCCTGAAGAGCACGAACTCTGTTTTTGAGCAACCGGTTATCGATGCTGTGATGAAATCGCAATTCCTTCCCGCCCAGATGGGGCAGGGGCCGGTCGCAGCGTGGCTCACCATCCCGTTCAGGTTCAGACAGCCGAAATGAGCCGTATATTCCCGTCCCGATTTCCCTATATTGGGACGTGGGCCTGATCCCGAAAATCACGCTTGTCATCTCGGTGTACAACAAGCCGGAGGTTCTCCGGCTTGTTCTTGGGGCATGTTCACGCCAATCCTTCCCCGCCTTTGAGGTTATCATCGCCGACGATGGCTCCGGGCCTGAGGTCCGGGACGTCGTCACCGAAGCCCGCAGCGTCTCCCCTCACCCCATTATCCATCTCTGGCATGAAGACAGAGGGTGGCGAAAGAACGTCATGCTCAACAACGCGATCCGCACCTCACGCGGCGAACATCTGGTCTTCATTGACGGTGACTGCCTTCCCTCCCGGCATTTCCTTCTCGATCACTGGAACGAACGTGAAGACCATCGGGTGTTGCTGGGGAGGCGTGTTGAAACGAGTGAGCGATGGTCGAGAGAGTTGACGATGCAGAGGGTTGAAACGGGAGAATTTGAGACACTGGGCCGGCGGGAAATCCTTGATGGCCTGACCGGCCGGTCGCTCCGCGTGGAGGACGGAATCCGGATGCCCGTCCGGCTCGTCCGGCGCCTTCTCCTGCGGACGGTCAGGGGAATGCTCGGGAGCAATTTCTCGGTCGCGAGAAGCGACCTCGTGGCTATCAACGGATTTGACGAGCTCTACGACGGACCCGGCTGCGGAGAGGATTCCGACGTCCAGTTCCGGCTTTTGCTCTCTGGCGTTTCGGGAAAATCGCTCCGGAACCTTGCCATCCAGTATCACATCTGGCATCCCCGGACGAAGGTCTCCGACGCATGCTGGGATCGCTTCGAGATGATCAAACTGACCCGTGAACCCCGGTGCCTGGCCGGATTGGACCAACGCGGTTCACAGAGCTGAGGGGTCGAATGAGGGGACGGCGGTCAGGTCCCCGGCTCCAGCGGCCGGGCAACCATGATGCCCGTCTGCTTTTCGTGGGCGTTCAGGTATTCGGAGAGTGAACCCCGGGTGATTTGCACCTGTTGTCCTGCAACGGGCGCGTGGAGCAGCCGGGTCGTCCCTCCGTCTTTTACCGCAATCCCCGTGTGGGAGACATCGAGCCCGCCCACCGAAGTTGTGATCGCGATGATGTCGCCGTTCTGTATCCTCCCCAGAACCCCCTCCACTTTCTCCTTCGGGAGGAAGTAACGCGGGGCTCCCAGCAGGCCCTTCTCCGCGGCGACGACGGCCGCGAGGTCGCCTTCGGAGGCAAGGCGGGGATACGCTTCCCGGTGTGAAGACATGAAATTCAAGGCCCGGCGGTCCCTGCGGCCGCCGAGCTCCCCCGTGACGTTTCTGAGGACCTTCTTCCGCTCGTTGTCGGCAATCCATTCACTGAAGTAGTGGAGCCTGCTGGCATACCCGTTGATGACGCCGGACCTGTAACGGATGAGCTGCAGCTGCGCGCAGTATCCCCGGGTCGAGCCCGCATGAAGTTTGACGGCACGTGCCAGCGCAAGGCTCGTCTCACACAGGGTCACGCAATCGAAGACACGCAGGTTGACGACAAGATGTTCCTCCCCCTGTTCTTCGAGGGTGTTCGATTCATACGGCCTCTCGAGAAAACTGCGCCCCATCTCCGCCACCAGGTCTCCCATCGGCAAACGGAAAAGGTCTTCGTCGGTCCCCCGTCCGAGCCGCTTGAGTATGATCGTCTCGTCCGTCGTAAAGAGCGCGCCCTGCTGGAAGGCAACCGCACGGTCGTGGAGGAGGAATAACGGGAAAGCGCCCGCCGCAAACGAGGCGGCCCGCCGGAGAAATTCCCTTCGCGAGGCGAATGGTCGATTCATGGAGATATCAGAATGGCTGTTCCTCGGGGCTGACTGCGACGTCCTCAAAGCTCGGGAGCGCAAGGTTCTCGAACCGTGCATACCGGCGCACGAATGCCAGGGTCACGTCGTCCACCGGGCCGTTGCGTTGCTTGCCTATGATGATCTCCGCCTTCCCCTGGAGTTCTTCCATCTTGTCGGATTTCGGATCCGTGTACATCTCGGGACGATGAACGAATGCCACCACGTCCGCATCCTGTTCGATGGCGCCCGATTCCCGCAGATCGGAAAGGATGGGCCGTTTGTCGGTCCGCCCCTCCACGGCGCGGCTGAGCTGCGAGAGCGCGATAACGGGAATATCGAGTTCCTTCGCAAGGCCCTTCAGCGAACGCGAGATTCCCGAGATTTCTTTTTCCCTGTTCTCAGCGTTCTTCGGTCCCTGCATCAGCTGNNCTTGGCCAGCCGCCCGGCACCCAGGCTCAGCCTCTTCCAGTCATCTTCGGGGAGCCGCCCGGTACGCACCGCGTGGGCGTCCACGCGCGCCTCGGCGCAGAGGAGCCGCATCACGAGCTGCCTCGTAGACATCTCCAGGGAGAAAATGCCGATCGTTGTGGGCTTGCTCCGGTGTGTCGTGGCGTTCGCCGCGAGCGAGAGGGCGAACGCCGTCTTCCCCGCACTCGGACGGCCGGCGATGATAATCAGGTCGGACTTCTGCCAGCCGCCGGTCAGATTGTCGAGATCACGAAATCCGGTAGGAACCCCGGTTACCCCCTCGTGTTTCCCGTGGATGCTTTCCAGCATCTCAAGGGTGTCATGGACCGCCCGGTCCATCGAGACAAAATTTCTTTTCAGCCTCCATTCGGAAATCTTGAAAATGGCCTGTTCCGCCTGATCCAGCAGGTCGAACGCATCTTCCGCCTGACTGTACGCCCGCCCCGCGATCCCGCTCGTCTCGGTGATGAGCCGTCGCATCAGCGCCTTCTCAAGGACGATGCGGGCATGGTATTCCACGTTGGCCGCGGAGGTGACCTTCATCGTGAGCTCGACAAGGTACGCTTCTCCTCCTGCGTTTTCGAGCACACCCTGGCGGCGAAGCTCCTCGGCAACGGTGATGACGTCGGCCGGTTCGCTCCGCTCGAACAGAACGATGATTGCCTTGAAGATTCTGCGGTTTCGCTCGGCATGGAAGGCTTCCTCGTCGAGCACCTCGATCACCTTCGAGACCGCCTCCTTCTCGAGAAGCATCGCTCCGAGCACCTGCTCTTCGATCTCCACCGCCTGGGGGGGAATCCGGCCTTCAGAGACCGCTCTCTCCGCCGTCAGGTCCGTCCTCCGTATCAATCCGTCTGCCATGTGCCGTCGTCCCTTATCGTCCCTGTGCCACGAGCTCATCATGAAGCTTGCGCACCGCCTGGACATCCTCCCAGGCCGGACGTTTCCAGTTTGGATTTCGCAGGAGTGCCGCCGGATGGTACGTCACCATCAGCGGGGTCCCTTCATACTGAAATACTCTTCCCCGCAACCGCGAGAGGCTCTCCGTCGTCGCCAACAGGTTCTCCGCCGCCGTAAGACCGAGGGCCAGGATCAGTTTTGGTTTCACAAGCGCAATCTGCTTCCGGAGATACGGAATACAGAGGTCGACCTCTTCCGCAAGCGGCTTTCTGTTCCCCGGCGGCCGGCATTTCAGGATGTTACAGATGTAGACGTCCTCGCGCTTGAAATTGATAGCTTCGAGGATCTTGTTCAAGAGCTGGCCGGCCCTCCCCACAAACGGCTCACCCTGCGCATCTTCGTCGGCTCCGGGTGCCTCTCCGATAATCATGAGGGTCGCGCCGGGATTCCCCGTGCCGAACACGAAGTTCGTCCGCGTGCGACCGAGAGGGCATTTCACACAGGTGCAGACAAGAGCGTTGAGTGCGTCCAGCGATTGTGCGTTTCCCCATGCTTCGTCCGTGATCGGGAGGGTGGCGGGAGCCGGTAATTCGAAAAGTGCCGGCGCATCCGCCGGCTTTGCCGGTCCGGACTTTGATCGTGACATTGTCGAATCCCCCCGCAGGCGCGGATCAATGAGCAGTGTCTCTCCGAAAAGTTCCCGTTCCCCTGCAAGGAAGCTCCGGATGTCCGACAGGAGATCCGCGGGTGCAGGGTGATCCTCCTTCATGTGAGAAGCGGGGTAACCCGCGACAGGAGTGCGTTGGCGACGTCGAACTTCGCCATACGGGGAAACTGTTCCACCGTNNCCTTCGTCCAGCGGATTATTCAGCACGATCATATCAAGGTGCTTCGCGTGAAGCTTCGTCCGCGCGTTCTCAATGCCGTTCTCGGTCTCAAGGGCAAACCCGATGATCTTCTGGTGTGTCTTCTTCGCACCGGCGGCTTTCAGGATGTCGGGATTCTCCGTCAGTTCGAGAATGAAGGGGCCGCCCGCTTTCAGCTCCCGCTTGATTTTCTGTTCCGATGAACGGATGGGTGCAAAGTCCGCCACCGCCGCCGTCATCACAAGCACATCCGCTGACGGGAACTCCGCCATCACTGCCGCCGCCATTTCCTTCGCCGTCCGGACGTCAATACGTTCCACGTTCCGGGGGGTTCTCAGGCTTACCGGCCCGCTGATCAATGTCACTTTCGCTCCCCGTTGGGCGGCGGCCGCAGCGACCGCGAAGCCCATCTTGCCGCTGGAACGGTTACCGATGAAGCGCACCGGATCGATAGGTTCATACGTGGGACCGGCCGTGACAAGAACTGTTCTCCCCGCAAGATCGCCGGGGGCGCTGTCAAGCGATTTCACGACTTCCCCGAACAGCCGGTCGACTTCCGGCATACGCCCGGGACCCGAAAGTCCGCTCGCAAGCTCGCCTGCGTCGGGTTCGAGCACGCTGCATCCCGTCTCGCGGAGGGCGGCAATATTCCGCTGGGTTGTGTCATTGAGGTACATGTCGACGTCCATCGCAGGCGCGATGATCAACGGACAGCGGAGGGCAAGCACAAGCGTCGTCAGGAAATTGTCCGCCGTGCCGTGGGTGATCTTCGCAATGGTGTTCGCGGTGGCCGGAGCGATCAGCATGACGTCGCCCCACAGGGCCAGATCGATGTGCCTCACCGGCCGGACCGCCGGCTGGTCCCCCGGGGGCGGGAACATGTCGACGATGACCTCCCGCCGCGAGAGCGTGGTCATCGTCAGCGGCGTGACAAACTGCGCCGCCGCCCGGGTCATGACCACCTGCACTTCCGCGCCGGCGCGGACAAACTCCCGCACAAGGAACGCCGATTTGTATGCGGCTATTCCACCGGTGACTCCCAGGAGTATTCGTTTACCGGTCAGCATCGCACGGGAGACGGCTAGTCTTCATCCTCCGCAGGCTCGTCCGCCGCTTCCTCTTTGGCCGGCGGGGGCACCTCCTTCACCTCATAATGCCAGCCGAGCTCTTCTGAAAGCAGCTCGTCCAGCGCGGTGTCGGTCGGCTTCGGACGTTTCTCAAACTCGAGACTCACTTTGAGCTGATCGGGGTTGATGTCGTTCTCCTCCGTCTCCGACTCGGTCTTGGTCGCAAACATCTCGATGCGCTGGTTGAATTCAATCTTGATATCTTCGTTGATCTGCCTCGCCCGCTTCGATGCGGCAACGATGGACTCGTGGACGTTCTTCCCTTCCTGGTTGAAGAACTCAAGGTCGATCGGTTTGATTCCCATGCGTCGTGCTCCCTCTTCTAGTTGACCTGTAAGTACCTGCTCACAACCGCGTTCACCTCCGCTATCGCGCGGGGGAGGTCGTCGTTTACCACCTGATAATCGAAACTCACACCGAGCTGCATTTCAAGGGGCACACGTTCCATGCGCAGTGAGACTGCGTCGTCGTTTTCGGTCTTCCTGTCGCGCAACCGTTCGCGCAGAACCTGAAGACTCGGGGGACGGATGAAGATGAGGAGCGATTCCGGGTACCGGTTCCGTATGGAAAGCCCCCCCTTCACATCGATATCAAAGAGGATGTGCTGTCCACTCTCCAGCGCCCTGTCGACTTCCTGCCTGAGCGTGCCGTAGTAGTTGCCGTAGATCTCTTCCCACTCGACGAAATCCCCCGCTTCGATCCTCCGCCGGAATTCTTCCTTCGTGAGAAAGAAATAATCCCTTCCTTCCTGCTCTCCGTTGCGCACCTGGCGTGTCGTGGCAGATACCGAAAACTCCAGCGTGGTATGGGCTTCGAGGATCGCCCGCGCAATCGTCGACTTGCCGGCACCGCTGGGGGCGGAAATCACAACAAGTCTCCCCCGTCCCATCTGCGTTATTCAATGTTCTGAAGCTGTTCCCGGATCTTTTCCAGTTCTTCCTTCATGTTCACCACCAGGTGTGCGATCTCCGTGGCGCTCGATTTCGATCCTATCGTGTTCGCTTCCCTGTTCATTTCCTGGATGAGGAAGTTGAGTTTTCTCCCGGCGGGTTCGGGCAGTGCCAGCGCTTCCAGAAAAAACTTGTTGTGGCTCCTGAACCGGACGCACTCTTCGGTCACGTCCAGCCGGTCGGCCAGCAGTGCNNTGCGCCAGCCTCTCATCAAGCAGTGCGATACGGGCACGGAAATCCCGCTCCAATTCGCCCCCCTCCGCCTGTCGCATCTCGGCCAGCGCGCCGAGGGCGGTTCCCAGGGACTCCTGCAGCACCATCCACTCTTTCTCGTCTGTACCACCGGTCTCTGTTTGTTCGAAGATCTCCGAGAACTGAAGCATGTGCTCCAGCTTCACCGTCCCTTTGAGTTTCAGGGTCCTCCTGAGTTGCACGAGAAGTTTATAGTAGGCTCTGGCAGCAGAGCTGTTGAGTTCCAGCCCGGCGGATCCGTTCCCTTCCTTTTCAACGCTTGCGATGACGTTTACTTTACCACGGGAAATCTTCCGCCGTATCAGTTCTTTGACGTCGTTCTCCCTGAGGCTGAGCGAGCGCGGCAGACGCGTCGCCACCTCCAGGAACCGGTTGTTGACGGTCCGTAGTTCGACGGAGATCGTAATCCCCCCCCTGTGCGCCTCGCCCCGGCCAAAACCGGTCATGCTGGCAATCATGCATCCCCTGCGTCTTGTCTTTAAGACAGTTATAATAGCAAAATTACGCAGCAGTCGCAATGAAAACCTGCAGAGACTCTCTTCGGGGCCATTCACAAGTTATCCACAGAGATCCGCCGATCTGTTGGGAAAATCGCCTCTTTTCGATATATTGTTGATAAAACTGTGATCAGCAATTACTACACATTTCTATTTCTTGTTTCCACGTTCAATTCCAGCATTCCCGGAAGGCGGATCCGGGAAGTGTACTCCCAGGATGCGGACGAGCTCGCGATAGCATTCGACGACCATCCCGGGCAACTCGTCTTCCTCTGCCGGCCCGACCTCAGCGCGGTGTATCTTCACGAAGGGAGGTCCCGGGCCCGGCGGAACTCCGTCGATCTCCTGGGGGACTGTTACGGTGCACGTGTCAACAGTGTCGCGATGAGCCCCTCCGACAGGGTCATGCACTTCGCGCTCGACAACGGGATGACGCTCGCCGCTGTTCTCTATGGGCCCGGGGCAAACGTCCTCCTCCTGGAGGACTCGGGAAGAATACATGACTCATTCAAGAATCCGAAAAAACTCCGTGGTTCGACGGTTCACTTCGCTGCCGGCGGGCTCACATACGATTTCGATGCATTCCGGATGGCGTGTGCGTCATCGGAATCGCAGACCGTCGGTTCCGTCATCCGGAGGTCTTTCCCCGCCATCGGCGCCACTCTCGTACTGGAATCGATCACGCGCGCCGGCGCCGACGCTTCAGGGAAGACCGGGGGGATGGATTCCGCTGCGGTCCAGGCAATCGAATCGGGGATCCGATCCGTGCTCACCGACCTTGCAACCCCCTCGCCGAGGGTGTACACTTCCCCTGACGGCGCTCCCGGGTATTTTTCACTCGTCCCGCTCCGTCTTGCCGGCGCCCTGAAGGAGGAGATGTTCCCGGATGTCAACAGGGCAATCCGTCATTTCATTGCCGGCCGGGGGGCAAAGTCCAACCAGGACAGAGAGAGGGAGTCGGTCCTCGCGCCGCTCCAGCAACAGCTGGAGAAGGGGAGGCGCGCGCACCGGGCAATTCAGGCGGACGCCCGTGAAGCCGAGCGGGCAGGAAGCTACGAACGCTTCGGCAATGCCCTGATGGCGGGGCTGCCGGGGCTCACGAAAGGGCTGAAGAGATTTGATGCCGTCGTCGACGGGGAGCAGGTTTCCATTCCGCTCGAACCCGCGCTCTCCCCGATCCAGAATGCCCAGAGGTACTTCGAAAAAGCGAAACGCGCAAAAGCGGCCGGCGAGGAATCCTCGCGCAGGCTCGGCGAGCTTGCCAGGCGGATTGAGCGCCTGGAGAAGCTCCTTGCCGAAGCGGAGCGGTCGCTCCCGGCCGACAGGGCGGGAAAATTTTTCAACGAGCATGCCGCGCAGCTCGAGGAGGTCGGCCTCGGATCCAGGAGCAGAGAGAAGGAACGCCTGCCGTTTCGTGTGTTCACCGTCGAGGGCGGGTTCGAAGTCTGGGCGGGAAAGAACAGTGCAAACAATGACCTTCTCACGCTCCGGTATGCCAGGCCTGATGACCTCTGGTTTCACGCCCGCGGGGGGAGCGGCTCCCACGTTGTACTGAAGGCTCATTCGGGGAAGGGGGATCCAGGAAAAAGAGCGTGCGAGCAGGCCGCCGGCATCGCCGCATACTACAGTAAGATGAAAACCGCGGGGACGGTCGCGGTGGCAATGACCGAGAAACGCTTCGTGAGGAAACCGCGGGGAGCGCCGCCGGGGACCGTCGTGATTGAGCGGGAGAAAGTCATATTCGCACAACCCGCGCTCCCGCGGGAATCGGGGGGCTGAAGGGTTTTCCACAACAACGAGAGCATCCGATGAGGACAAAACGCACTCCGGCGAAGGCCGGCGCATTGGTTCCCGAACAGCAGTCGCTCGCCACACGGGCGATACACGGAAGAAAATTGTACGCTTTCCGGGGACCGGTCGCACCCCCCATTGTGCAGACCACGACCTACCGGTTCGCCGACTCCGGCGATGCGTTGAGGTACGCGCAGGGAGATCCGGACGTCTACGTCTACACGCGGTACCACAATCCCACCGTTGCAGAGGCCGAAGAGCGCCTTGCGCTCATGGCAGGAGCGGAGAAGGCTCTCCTGTTCTCGTCCGGCATGGCGGCGATCAGCTCGGCAATTCTGTCCGTTGTAAAACACGGCGACGAAATACTCAGCACCCCGGCGCTGTACGGCGGGACGTACCGCTTCTTCAGGGACATCCTTCCGCGTCACGGAGTCACCGTGCGGTACGTCCGGCCGGAGTCGCTGGCATCCGTGGTCTCCATGGCAACGAAGCGTACCAGGCTCGTCTATTGTGAAACACCCACCAATCCTACGCTCGGGATCGTCGACATCGGGGAGCTCGTCTCCCGGGTACGCACGGCCGGGAAGAAAGTGCACCGGAATATCGTCGTACTCGCCGACAATACATTTGCGACGGTCATGAATCAGAATCCGTTCGACTTCGGCGTTGACATCGTCGTGGAGAGCGCCACAAAGTATCTTGGCGGGCACACGGACGTCATGGCGGGGGTTGTCGCCGGGAGCGCGGAGTTCATCTCCGGCGCCCACACCCAGCTCAAGTACTATGGTGGTTGTGCCGACCCCTTCGCCGCATACCTGCTCCTGCGCAGCCTGAAGACGTTTGATCTCAGGATTCGGTGTCAGAACCGCAACGCGATGGCGCTCGCATGCTTCCTCGAAGGGCATCCCAGGGTCAGGCGGGTTCTTTATCCCGGGCTCCCCTCGCACCCGGGACACGCCATTGCCCGAAAGCAAATGACAGGTTCGGGTGGCGACGGGTACGGGGGGATGGTAACGATCGAAGTACCGGGCGGCGCCCGGGGGGCAGTCGCCGTGTGCGATGCTCTTCGCGTGGCTGTCAACGCGATGTCGCTGGGGGGGGTTGAGACGCTCGTGAGCATCCCCGTCTACTCGTCTCATGTGAACATGAGTGCCGGTGAGCTCGCCCGTCATGGAGTCAGACCGGGGATGATCAGAATTTCCGTGGGAATCGAAGGAATTCGGGATATCCAGGGGGACTTTGACCAGGCGCTGGCCACTCTCGGGTCACCGGATGCGATTCCTTGATTATAAAACCGCTTTTCTTTAGTATAGAGGTCTACGAATTGCCTTCAAACAGTATATGTCGCCCATTTTTTGGAGATCGAGAGTGCGCATGTCCCAACAGCCCATGATACGGAATCGGAGCTTTCTCGCCGCGGCAATATTCGGAACGATCGTTTGTGCCGGCTGCTCTCCGGGGGAGCAGGATGCGGTCGTCGCCACAGTGGGAACCCAGCCCGTCAGGCTTTCTGAATACGAGCAGCAGTATGTCAAGAGCCTGGGGAGCCGGGAAGCGGGTGTCGCGACGAGCCAGGACGACCGCGAGAAGTTTCTCGACCTCGTCGTCAAGTACCGGCTGAAACTCGCGGGTGCCTATGGTGAAGGGCTTGACAAACATCCCGAGGTCCTGAACGAAATAGCGGCCTACAAGGGGAGCCTGGCGGCGTCCTATCTCACCGAGCGCGAAGTCATCACCCCCGGGGTCCGGCAGCTTTATGCCAGGCAAAACGAAGAGATCCGCGCCAGCCATATTCTTCTGTCGCTGAACCCCTCGGTATCGGCGGCGGATTCCGCGGCCGCATACAAGAAGGCCTACGAGATTATCAGCGCGGCCCGGTCGGGCATCGATTTCGGGATGCTCGCTCTGGAACATTCACAGGATCCCTCGGCCAAACTCAACAAAGGAGACCTCTATTACTTCACGGCAGGACAGCTCGTCTCTCCGTTCGAGGACGCGGCGTTCGCCATGAAGATCGGTGAGATCTCGTCCGCGCCCGTGCGGACCCAGTACGGATTGCACATCATCAAGCTCGTCGACCGTAAGCCTGCACCGGGGGAGGTGCATGCGGGTCATATCATGATCAGGTTCCAGAACCCGAATCCGCCGCCTCAGGACACCGTTCAGGCGTATGCGAAGATCAAGGCGCTGAAGGACAGCCTGGGAGCGGGGGCAAACTTCGCATCGCTGGCAAAAGGTCACTCCGAGGACCCGGGCTCCGCGGGCAAAGGCGGAGACCTTGGATTCTTTTCGAGGCGCCGCTGGGTTCAGCCCTTCGACGAAGTGGCAATGAACCTCAAGCCGGGACAGGTGTCCGATATCGTCCGGACGCCGTATGGATACCATCTGATCAAGTGCTACGATGTCCGCCCGCGCAAGTCCTTCGACGAGGCAAAGCAGGACCTCCAGCCGATTTACCAGCAATTGCGGTACCAGGACGACTATGCAAAGTTTCTCGACCGGCTGAAAAAGGAGGTACATTTCAAGCTCTATGACTCCACGCTGACGCGATTCCTCGCATCCGTGGACACGAACAGGACGACCCACGACAGCGCGTGGTGGTCAGGAATCAAACCCGGGGTCGGCACGCTCCCCCTCTTTTCCGTCCAGGAACAGCGCACGACGGTGGACAGCGTTGTACGCCTGATCGACGCACGTCCCGAACTGGCCGGCACTTCCCTCCGGGCGCAACCTCTTGCGGCCGCGGTGGACAAGATCGGCGAGCAGCTGGTGTTTTCGGCAAAGGCGGATCTCCTGGCAAAGAACGTTCCGGAGTTTGCCGCCCTCCTTGCAGAATACCGCGAAGGGATACTCCTGTATCAGGTCGAACAGGAACATGTCTGGAACAGGATCGTCATGGGCGATTCCGTGCTCAAGCCCTATTTTGCCGCCAACCGGGACAAATTCACATGGCCTGACCGGATAAGCATCACTGAAATCAGGGGGGCGTCTGATTCCCTCGCCGGTGTGATTTCCAGGCGTCTGCTTGCCGGCCAGACGATCGAGACCGTGGCGGCGGGAGATTCCATCCGCCTGGCCTCCCCCACCGCTTGTCGTACGGCATTTGCCCATGGTTCGGCTAAGCCGGATGCACGCTCACTCGCCCCCCTGTCCACGATGGTGAGCGAATTGCGGCGCGATTCCGGCATCCGCGTCACAATCACGGCCCGTCCCGATACGTCGAAAGGCGTGAGCCGGAGTCTGAAACTTGCCACGGCGCGCCTGGAAGCGGTCAGGTCGCATCTCATCAACAAGCTCAAGATAGACCCGGTGCGAATAACGATACAATCAACTCCGTTACCCGCCGGAGGGGCCGGGACCCCGGCACCCGGGGAAGCCGACGTTCTCAGGACGGATCTCAGCGGCCGCAGCCCGTTCGTGTTCGGGAAACCGGAAACCGTGCTGCTCCCCCCCGCCACCGACGAGCGTACCCAGCGTGCGGATTCCATTGCCGTCGGCGCTGCAACGCCTCCTTTCCTCTTCAAGGGGTATTACACGATCGTCCGGCTCAATGCCAGGGAGAAGGCCCGCAGGAAAACGTATGAGGAAGCCGGACCGGAGCTGTCCAGTGCATACCAGGACTATGAATCCAAGCGGCTGGAAAGCGAATGGCTGACCCGGCTGGGGCAGAAGTATCCGATTGTGGAGTACAAACCGATTCTCAAGAATGCATTTGCTCCTGCCCACTGATGACGTCCGGCACCGGGTGTTCCGCAGGACGGCGTACCTTGTTCCCTTCATCGCGGTGTTCATCGGGTGCTCCCGTGAGGGTCCGTCACGCCCGTATGTTGCCAGGGTCGGCCCGGTCGAACTCAGTGAGGACGACCTCGCCGGACCCGCGGACTCCATCGCGCGCGCGCGGGGGAAATCCATGGCGTTCATCAATGAGTGGGTTGTCAGCGAACTTCTGTACCAGGAAGCCCAGCGCCGCGGGATGGCAGACAGCGATCAGCTGCGGAAACAGCTCGACGCCACCCGCAAGCGTCTCGCGGTAGAGGCTCTGCTGGAGAAAGAGGTGTACGGCGGCGGAGCAGACGACGTGCACGACGAAGAGATCGCGGGATACTTCAAGAAGAACGTTTCATCCTTCACCCTCCGGGAGGACGTGGCGCGGGTAAGCTATGCGCTCTTCTCCGAACGGGACGGCGCAAACATGTTTCGCGCTTCAATCCTCCGCGGATCGTCATGGGAGGACGCCGTGGCGGCGTGCCAGCGCGACTCGGTGCACCGCCGCGATCTCCGGGCGGTCGCCCGGAATCAGTATTTCACGCAGTCAACGCTGTTCCCTGACGAACTCTGGAAGCTCGCCCGGGCGCTCCCGAAGGAAGAAGTCTCCTACGCCGTGAAGACGGCTGCGGGGTATTACGTCCTCACCGTCCACGGCATCAAGCACGTCGGAGAGACGCCGGAATTCGAATTCGTGAAGAACGAGGTGCGCGAGCGTCTCCTGATCGAACGGCGCCGGGCCCGGTACGAGCAGCTCGTCTCGGACCTGCGGACCAGACACAAGGTCGAGGTCAACCTCAGCGTCGCAGACACAGCCGGCGGTATCGGGGACTAGGTGCGGTTCACCCCCGGGGAACCCGGAGAACGTCCCCTGTCAATCGGAGTACAGTTGTCATGAAAACAATCCTCCTTGTGTGCGCCGTCTCCCTTTCGGTCTGCACGCATTCGCAGACGCTTGACAGGATCGTGGCAACCGTCGACAACGACCTGATACTCGAGTCGGAGCTGAATGCCCAGGTCCAGTTTTATGCACTCAACAACAAAGTCGATCCCGCCACCCCCGGATTGCGGGCGCAGGTGCTGCAATCGATGGTGAACGAAAAACTCGTCCTCGCGAAAGCCATTGAGGACAGCGTCACCGTCACAGACGATGAAGTGCAGCAGCAGATGGACGCCGTCATCCAGCAACGGATCCAGCAATACGGATCCGAAGCCCGCCTGGAGGAGATGTACGGGATGCCCCTCAGCCGTATCAAGCGGGAATTCCGGGAAGATCTTCGCAAAAACCTCCTGTCCCAGCGACTCCAGCAGCAGCACCTCGGGAACACCACCATTGGACGTTTCGAAGTAGAGGATTTCTTCCGGACCTACAAGGACAGTCTTCCCCGCGTCCCCGAAGAGTGCGAACTCTCGGAAATCGGCATTGCCCCTAAAGTCAACGATCTGGCGAAAGCCGTCACACGGACCAGGCTGAAGGCGATCCTTGACAGCGTGAGAAACGGCGCCGATTTTTCCGCCATGGCGAAGCGTTATTCGCAGGACCCCGGTTCCGCCCCCCAGGGGGGCGACCTCGGATTTGTCCGCCGCGGCATGTTCGTGAAGGATTTTGAAACGGCGGTCTTTGCGATGGCCGACAGCCAGATCTCAGAGATTGTCGAGACGGAGCACGGGCTTCATATCATCCAGCTCGTCGAACGCCGGGGGGACGCGGTCCACGCACGTCACATCCTGCTGAGGATAGAACGGTCGAAAGAGGGTGACGATGCCTCCATCCGGCTGCTGGATTCGCTGCGCACACGCGCCCTGGCCGGTGAAAGCTTCGCCGAACTTGCCAGGAAGTACTCCGAGCTCAGGGATAATACGATCGGGGGGAACATCGGCACCGCGGAGATCGACCAGGTGAATCCGTCGTTCCGTCCCGCCATTGACACGCTGAAGGAGGGAAATATCAGCGCTCCCGTCAAAGTCCCCGAGAATACTGGATACAAATACTACATTGTCTGGCTCAGGAAACGCACTCCCCCCCACTCCATGTCTCTCGAGCAGGATTACCACAAGGTGGAATCGATTGCGCTGAACTTCAAACGGACGAGGGATTACGGGGTCTGGATGGACGAACTCAAAAACCAGTTTTACTGGCAGACGCGGCTGACCCCATGACCGGACCCGAAGGTGGGGGGGATATCGACGCGGCCAGGGAGTTGAAGTCGTCCTATGACGCGCTCCGTGCGGAAATCGGGACCGTCATCATCGGTCAGGACACTGTTGTCGAAGAGCTCCTGATCGCCCTCCTGGCACGCGGTCACTGCCTTCTCGTCGGCGTACCCGGACTCGCAAAGACACTCCTCATCAAGACTCTCGCAGAAGTCCTCGACCTCACGTTCAACAGGATCCAGTTCACGCCGGACCTTATGCCAAGCGATATCACCGGGACGGAAATCATCGAAGAGAATGTCTCCACCGGTTCCAAGTCATTCAAATTTGTCCGGGGTCCGGTATTCGCCAACGTCGTTCTGGCAGACGAAATCAACCGTACACCGCCGAAAACTCAGGCGGCGCTGCTCGAAGCCATGCAGGAGCACCGTGTCACAGCCGCCGGTCAGACGTACACGCTTCAGGAGCCTTTTTTCGTCCTTGCGACACAGAACCCTATTGAACAGGAGGGGACGTATCCCCTGCCTGAAGCCCAGCTCGACCGGTTCATGTTCAACCTCTGGGTCGATTATCCTTCGCACGATGAGGAAATACGCATCGTCAAGGCCACGACGAGCATGGCCCGCCCCACCCCCCGGCGTATACTGACGGGAAAACAGATCGCGCACTTTCAGGATCTTATACGGAAGGTCCCGGTCGCAGACAACGTGATTGACTACGCAGTCCGCCTTACCGCGATGACGCGCCCGAAATCCGGAACCGCCCCGAAGTTCATCCGTGACTGGCTCAGCTGGGGGGCGGGACCCAGGGCATCTCAAAGCCTCATCCTGGGCGCGAAGACGCGCGCCCTGCTCGACGGCCGGCANNGCCGAAGCCGATGGCGTGACCGCGATCGAAATTGTCGAGCGACTCCTTCAGGAAGCGGGCTGACAGCCGCCTCCGATGTCTGTCCTTCCTTCAATCGAATTCTCCTTTTCGTCTTCACCGCTCTACGCGGCGGTGCTCATTCTCCTCGCCGCGGGATTGTCCTATTTCGTGTACCGCTTTACACTCCCCCCCGTTACGCGTTCAAGGCGGGTTGTCCTGAGCATCCTCCGGGGCAGTGCGCTTGCACTGCTCCTCATCCTTCTGCTGGAGCCTGTTCTCCGCACCTCGTTCGTCCTCCATCACCCGCCTGTCGTGGCAATACTCGCCGACAGGAGCGCGAGCATGACCATTGTGGACAGGGCAGGCAACCGGGCCGAACAGCTCAAAAACCTTCTCACGTCCGTCATCCCGGCCACCATCCCGGCCGGCGTTGAGACAGAGGTCTACTCCTTCGGCACGTCTCTCCGTGGCCCGTTGCAACAGCCTCCGGACACCCTCGGGGACGAAACCACGGATATCGCCGGCGCTTTGCTCGCGCTCGCGCATGAACGTGAACGGTTCAACATCCGGGCGGTCATCATGCTGTCGGACGGGATGTACACCGAAGGAGAAAATCCGGTCTACAGGGCCGTCGCATTGGGAATCCCCGTTTTCACCGTCGGCGTCGGAGACACGGCGCAGCAGAAGGACGTCCTGGTTTCGCGGATCACCGCAAACGACGTGGTGTACGCCGGAACTACGGCGCCCGTCGATGTCGTCATCAAGAGTTCCGGGTACGGAGGCGAAAAAGCCGAGGTGACGCTTCATGACGGGACCCGGCTGCTCGACCGGGCTGTTGTTGTCCTTCCGGCGGGAACGGCGGAGGTTTCCGCCCGGCTCTCGTACACACCTGAAGGAGAGGGGACACGGCATTACACGGTGCGCGTCTCCTCCCTTCCCGGCGAGCTGACGACCGCCAATAACCGGCGCCTTTTTGGTGTGAAGGTGCTCAGGAGCACAATGCGGGTTCTGATCCTCGCCGCGGGTCCGGGTCCCGATCTGAGCGTCATCCGGTGGACTCTTGCAGAAGATCCAAACATCTCTGTCCGGGCACTGACGCAAAAAGTGGGGGGGGGATACTACGAGGGCGTGCTGACACGGGAGATGATCGACAGCGCGGACTGCATCCTGAGCATCGGGATGCCCGATGCCGCGACTGCATCCGGCGCCGTGGAGCTTGTCAGATCTTCAATCGTGGACGGAAAGAAGCCGCTTTTCTTCGTGGGGGGGAAAACCATCGACCCGTTGAAGTTGATCACAATGGCCCCGTCACTCCCGGTGATCCCGGAGGGTGCCTCCGCCGGAGAGCAGGAAATCGAATTCGTCCCGGACCCCTCCCACCTCGATCACCCTCTTCTCGCCCTTGGTTCAGACACCGAACGGGATGTCTGGAGCCACCTCCCGCCGGTGTTCGCCACCCGTGCGCTCTACCGGCTTCGTGAAGGAGCGGTCGCCCTCGGATCCCCCCGCATCCGGAACGTCATCCTTCCCCAGCCCTTCATGGCCGTCCGTGACATCGCAGAAACCAGGTCGCTCAGCCTGACGGGGTACGGTCTCTGGCGATGGCGTTTGATGGCACAGGGGAATTCCGACACCGCGCCTCTGTTTGCCTCCTTCCTCTCGTCCGCCGTCCGCTGGCTGACGTCGCGGGAAGAAGGCCGGAGCGTCAGGGTGGCTCCCGCACGCGACCAGTTTTCCAGAGGTGAGCCGGTCTCCTTCTACGGTCAGGCATACAATGCATACTCTCAACCGGTCGACGATGCACAGATGTCCATCGAGGTCACCGGGGTGGGGGAACACATCCAGGCAGACCTGCATTCCCTGGGGAGCGGCAGATACGAGGGTGCGGTGGAAGGGCTCCCACCGGGTGAATTTACGTTCAGAGCGATTGCGACGCGGGGAGGACACGAGTTCGGACGTGACGCGGGATCGTTCCTCGTCGGAGGGTTGAACCTGGAGTACCTGGACACGAGGATGAACAAAGAGGTCCTCCAGCAACTCGCACACAGGACAGCCGGAGGATATCTCGCATCCGGGGATGCGGCAAACCTCCGGGAGATGCTCGGCTCACTCAAGTCTCTCGCCCCCAGGGACGAACAGAAGACAGAAGCGCTGGAGTTACACCGTTTGCCCTTTGTGCTCGTCCTGGTGATCGTCCTGCTTTCAGCAGAGTGGATCATCCGTAAGCGGAGCGGGATGATCTGACCGAATACGGCCGGACCTATCTTTTCTTTTTTCTCTTTTTCCCGTCTTCACGGGCGGGCGACTTCGTCTTCGGCGGCGGACGCCGCGGCGATTTCGGCTTCTTCCCCTTCTTCCGCGGTGTGCCTTTTGCCGGTTTCTTTTCGTTATTGTTCTTCCGGATCAGGTTTTTTTTTTCATCGGCGGGAGTTTCTCCCTCCTTCTTCCCGCCTGCTTCCGGTATCTCCTGGTCCTCCGCCATGACTGAAGCGACATCCGAGACGGTGTCACCTTCGCCAAGCTTTATCAGGCGCACCCCCTGCGTGTTCCTCCCGGCAAGCCTCACCTCGGAAGCGTGCTGGCGGATGACAATGCCGCCGCTCGTGACGACCACAATATCATCAGACTCAAGGACCTCCCTCATGGCGACCATCCGGCCGGTCTTCTCCGTCGTTTTGACCGTGAAGATCCCCTTCCCCCCCCGATGGCTGACGCGGTATTCATCTGTCTCGCTCCGTTTGCCGAATCCCTTCTCGGTCGCCACCAGGATTGTCGTCCCGGTCCTCCTCAGGGCCACCGCACCGATGACCCGGTCTTTCTTCGCCAGTTTGATCGCCCTGACACCCCCCGCGGTGCGTCCCATGGGCCGGGCCTCCTGCTCGTGAAACCGGATCGCCAGTCCATCATGCGTCCCGATCACCACGTCCTGTGAACCGTCGGTGAACCGGACATCTATCAGCCTGTCCCCCTTGGCCAATCCTATGGCACCGATGCCCGTCCTGCGCGGGTTGCTGAACTCGCTCAGGGCGGTCTTCTTGATCATCCCCTGTTCCGTCACCATCATGACGAAAAGAGGATCCTCGAAGTTCTTCACCGAGACATACGATGCGATCGAATCCGTCTGTTCCTTGGAGATGAGGTTTGCAATCGACTTCCCCCGCGTGGCACGGCCGCCTTCCGGGATCTCGAACACCTTCAGCCAGTAGCATCTCCCTTCGTTCGTAAAGAGCATGATATAGTCGTGCGTGCTCGCCACGAACATGTGCTCAATGAAGTCGTCCTCCTTCGTCGTCGCGCCGGTGCTTCCTCTCCCGCCCCGGGTCTGCCGCCTGTACCCGCTCACCGGAAAGCGCTTGATGAACCCGCCGTGGCTGATGGTGATCACCACCTGCTCTTCCGCGATCATGTCCTCGATGCTGAACTCTTCGGCGGTATAGACGATCTCGGTCCGCCGTTCGTCTCCGTAATTCTTCTTGACCTCAAGCAACTCTTCTTTGATGATCTCCATCTGGAGTTGTTTGCTCTTCAGGATCGCCTTGAGTCGCTCGATGAGCTTGATCGTCTCGCGGTATTCGTCCTCAATCTTCTTCCGCTCGAGTCCCGTCAGGCGCTGCAGCCGCATGTCCAGAATCGCCTTCGCCTGGATTTCGGACAGCCGGAACTTCTTCATCAGCCCCGTCTTTGCCGTCTCGACATCCTTCGATCCCCTGATGAGCTTCACGATCGCGTCGATGTTGTCGAGAGCGATGATGTAGCCTTCGAGGATATGCGCCCGTTTTTCCGATTCGTCCAGCTCGAACTTCGACCGGCGGACGACAACTTCGTTCCGGTGATCGACGAACCGCCGGATCATTTCCTTCAGCGTGAGGATCTTCGGCCTGCCGTCCACAAGCGCAAGCATGATGACCCCGAAGGTCGCCTGCATCTGCGTGTGCTTGTACAGGTTGTTGAGGACCACGTCGGCGTTCGTGTCGCGTTTCAGGTCGATGACGATGCGGAGCCCGTCCCGGTCCGATTCGTCCCGGATGTCGGCGATATCCTCGAGTTTCTTTTCGTTGATGAGGTCGGCGATTTTCTCGATCAGGTTCGCCTTGTTGACCTGGTACGGGATCTCCGTCACGATGATGCTCTGGCGGTCGTTCTTTCCCGTTTCGATGCTCGCCTTCGCCCGCACCACGATGCGCCCGCGTCCGGTCGTGTATGCGCTCTTGACGCCATCGAAACCGTAGATGATCCCCCCCGTCGGGAAGTCCGGCGCTTTCACGAACTTCATCAGCTTTTCGTCCGTCAGCGCCTCATCCTTTATCAACGCGATGCACCCGTCCACGACCTCGCCCAGGTTGTGCGGCGGGATGTTTGTCGCCATTCCCACCGCGATGCCGCTCGTCCCGTTCACGAGGAGATTCGGGAACATGGCGGGGAGGACGGAGGGTTCCTTGAGGGTATCGTCGAAGTTGGGAACAAAATCGACGGTGTTCTTCTGGAGGTCTTTGAGCATCTCCTCCGCGATGCGGGACAGACGCGCCTCGGTGTACCGCATGGCCGCCGGAGAATCGCCGTCGACGGAACCGAAATTCCCCTGGCCGTCCACGAGAGGATAGCGCATCGAGAAGTCCTGCGCCATACGCACCATCGTGTCATACACCGCCGAGTCGCCGTGCGGGTGGTATTTCCCCAGTACCTCTCCGACGATGCGGGCCGACTTCTTGTATGCCCGGTTTGCGGCAAGGCCGAGCTCCTGCATTCCGAACAGGACACGCCGGTGGACGGGCTTCAATCCGTCACGGACATCGGGAAGGGCGCGCGCGACAATGACCGACATCGAGTAGTCGATATAGGAGCCCCGCATCTCGTCTTCGATGTCGACGGGTATGACCTTTTCGTTCACAGTTGCCATAAGTGATCAGTCAGTGTGACTCCGGTGCCGTGCCCCGGTCAGATGTCCAGGTTACGGACGTATTTTGCATTTTTCTCGATAAATTCCCGTCTCGGCTCAACCTCGTCTCCCATCAGGATGGAAAAAGTCCTGTCTGCGTCGGCGGCGTTTTCGATCGTCACCTGGAGGATTGTGCGCGTATCAGGATTCATCGTCGTCGACCACAGTTGCTCGGGGTTCATCTCGCCCAGTCCTTTGAACCGGGAAATCACGACTCCGCTCCCCAGAACGACGGCCCCCTCCTCGGGCGGCGCTTCCGCATGTTCTTCCTCCGCCTTCTTTCCCTTTTCCGCCGAGAGCCTCTTGACGATCGTGTCGCGCTCGTCCTCGTCGTACGCGTAGAGTTCTTGTTTTCCCTTCTTGACCTTGAAGAGCGGCGGCTGCGCAATATAGACGTGCCCGAGTTCAATCAGCTCCTTCATGTGGCGGTACAGCAGCGTCAGGAGCAGCGTGCGGATATGCGAGCCGTCCACGTCGGCATCGCACATGAGGATGATCTTCCCGTAACGGAGCTTGGACGCATCGAACTCCTCGCCGACCCCCGCGCCGAGCGCGGTGAAAATGTTCCGGATCTCCTCGTTCTCCAGAATCTTGTGGAGGCGGGCCTTCTCGACATTCAGGATCTTCCCTTTCAGTGGGAGGATCGCCTGGAACCGCCTGTCGCGTCCCTGCTTCGCGCTTCCTCCCGCAGAATCCCCTTCCACGAGGTACAGCTCGCAGTGTTCCGGATCGCTGATCGAACAATCGGCGAGCTTGCCGGGGAGGCCGCCGGAAAACATCGCGTTCTTGCGGCGCGTCAGGTCGCGTGCCTTCCGCGCCGCCTCCCGCGCCTCCGCCGCCCGCATCGACTTATCGAGGATCTTTTTCGCGTCACCGGGATTCTCGTCGAGCCATGACTGGAGCGCCGGGCCGATCACCGACTCCACGATGCTCTTCACTTCGCTGTTGCCGAGTTTCGTTTTTGTCTGCCCTTCAAACTGCGGCTCCGGCACCTTCACGCTGAGAACGCCCGTGAACCCTTCGCGGAAGTCGTCGCCGGTAAGCGTGATCCCCCCCTCCTTGAGAATCCCGTTCTTGTACGCGTAGTTGTTCAGCGAGCGGGTGAGCGCCGTCCTGAACCCGACAAGGTGTGTTCCTCCCTCGTGCGTGTTGATGTTGTTGACATAGGTGAAAATGTTCTCGCTGTACTGATCGTTGTACTGGATAGCGGCCTCGACTTCGACCGCGCGACCATTTTCGTCCTTGTCCGATCCCTGCGCATAGAACACTTTTTTCATTATCGAAGGACGGGTCGCGTCGATGTACTTCACAAACTCGACAAGCCCCCCCTTGAAATGGAATGTCTCTTCCTGCTCGTTCTTCGCGCGCACGTCGATGATGCGGAGTTTCACCTGCGCGTTGAGGAAGGCGAGTTCGCGGAGTCGTTCTGCGATCGTGTCGAACTTGAACGTCCGGTTCTTAAAGATCTGCCCGTCGGGAAGGAACGTCACTTTCGTTCCCGACTGTCCCTTCTCGGCCTTCCCGGTCACCTTCACCGCCGCGACGGGATCGCCCCGTTCATATTTCTGGTACCAGGTTTTCCCGTCGCGATACACTTCCACTTCCAGCCACTCGCTGAGGGCGTTCACGACTGACACGCCGACGCCGTGCAGTCCTCCGGAAACCTTGTACGTATTCTTGTCGAACTTGCCCCCGGCATGAAGCATCGTCATCACCACTTCGAGCGCGGAACGGTTTTCCCCCTTGTGCATATCGGTCGGAATCCCGCGCCCGTCATCCAGCACGGCGGCGGACCCGTCTTTGTTGATCGTCACGTCGATGTTTCTGGCGAAACCCGCGAGCGCCTCATCGATCGAGTTGTCAACAACTTCGTACACAAGGTGGTGAAGGCCGCGGATGCTCACGTCGCCGATATACATCGCGGGCCTCCGGCGGACAGCTTCGAGCCCCTTGAGAACGGTGATGTCCTCGGCGTTATAGTTATGCTCCTCCGGAGTCCGGGGAACCGCTTTGTTTTTGTCCGCAGATGCTTTGCTCATACCAGCCTGTGGTAATGACACATGATGGGGGCGGCCACGAGACTACCTGAAACGGATATCGCTCAGTACCCGCGTCCCGACGCGCTTATTCAGTTTTTCAACGAGTTCAAGCCGTTTCATGGAAAGTTCCGCGCGCCACGGCGCGGTGGCCACCCCGACGTACAGGACGCCATTTTCCATGCGCTCGGGAGACGTCACACGGGCAATCTGAGGTCCCACGACATCCGGCCACGCCGCGATGACATCGTACTGAGCCATCTTCGGCGCAATCCCGAGATCCCGCACCAGAATAAGCATTGCCTCCTGGATTGACACGGGCCTGCCGCGATTGCCGGAAAGCCGGTCACGCTTCCTGCCTGCACGTGCCGTGCTCAACGCTGAACCTCCTGTTGTGATTCCCCCACGTTACCGAGCGGCCGAAGACCGTCCCCTCCGTCGTCGTAATCATGACCTGTCCCAGCCCCCCGGCGAACTCGAGTATCCGGTGCACACGCCCCGTGTCGAGCTCGCTAAACGCATCGTCCAGCAGAAACATCGGAGTCTCGTCGAGCATCCCGCGCATGTAGGAGTATTCGGCGATCTTCATCGCGACAAGGAGGGTCTTGTGCTGCCCCTGTGACGCGAACCGCTGCACATCCATCCCGTTGATCGTGAGCCGCAGGTCGTCCCGGTGAGGTCCCGCGAGCGTCATCCCCCGCCGGCGTTCCTCGGAATGTCTCGATTCAAGACCTGCGGACAGATCCGCCGCATACCCCCGCACGTCTTCCCCGTCCCCCGTCTCAAACCCGCAAAGGTAGCCAATGTCCGGACTTTCCTCTTCCGGCATGATGCTCCGGTAGGCGNNCCGTAGGCGACGAGACTCTCGGTCCAGGGTTCGATGACCCCCGGCGGCAAGGCTCCCCGCGTACGGTTGTCGGAAAGGATCCTGTTCCGTTGCCTGAGCGCCTTCCGGTATTCGAGGATGTCCTCGAGATAGGCGCTGCTTACCTGTGAGAGTGTCAGGTCCAAAAATTTCCTGCGCTCTCCCGGGGCACCGAAGGTTATGGACCCGTTCTCCGGAGAGAGGACCACCACCGGGAACCGGCCTATGACGGCGGCAAACCTTTCAGGAGGTGTGCCGTTGATCAGAACCTTTTTCTCTTGAGGCACCCGCGTGCAGGTAACCCGGACCTGGTGCTGCACTCCCGCATCGGAGAGGAGCGTTCCCTCAAGGTCAAACCCCTCCCCTCCGATCCCGATGACTTCTGCATCCCCTGACGCATAGAAACTCTTGGTAAGGCTGAGATAGGAGACGGCTTCGAGGATATTCGTCTTTCCCTGTCCGTTCGCCCCCAGGAATGCATTAATACCATTGCCCAGCTCAATGGAGGTGGCAGTGTGATTACGGAAGTTGCAAAGCTTGATTCTGGAAAGGATCATATTCCGCAGCGTGCCCGCCAATGCAGCGGTCCCGCCAAAGGCGGGACCGTGGCATCGCAGTCTGTGACCACCTCCGCTATGTGCTCAGCCGCACCGGCATCACCAGCATCAAAATACTGTCGCTCTCCTCCCCCACCGGCGAGACGATGCCAGCGCGCGTCGGCGTGCTGAACCTGAACATGACCTGTTCGCTCTCCAGGTGAGAGAGGAGATCGATCAGATAGACGGAATTGAATCCGATTTCGAGGGTATCTCCCGTGTACGTACACGAAATTTTTTCCTTTGCTTCGCCGCCGAAATCGATATCCTGTGCCGTGATCTGAAGTGCTGCTTTCGTGATGTCAAACCGTATTTGATGGGTTGTCGCACTTGCATACAGGGCAACCCGCCGGATCGATGAAATCATCTCGTCCCGTTTGACGATCATCTGTTTGTCATTTTCCGCGGGGATGACAGTCTCATAATTGGGGTATGTTTCATCAATAAGACGGGAAACCAGAAATGACTGACCAAATGTAAATTTCACATGTGTTTCACTGATGCTGACCGTTATTTCACCTTCATCAAGAGACTTGCCAAGAATGAGGAGTGCCTTGGCGGGAATGACGACATCCTTCTTCATCGGCACGGACTTTAGCTGCCTGTAACTCAGCCTGACGAGCCTGTGTCCGTCTGTGGAAACCGCCCGTAATTCGGTATCTTTCGCCTGAAAAAGCACGCCCATCATTGCCGGCCTCAATTCGTCGGTACTCACGGCAAACGTCGTCCTGTGAATAAGTCCCCGGAGCATGTTGCTCTCCATCGAGAGCTCGGACGTTCCCTTAAACGGAGGCACAGGCGGAAAATCAGCCGCCGTTTCCCCGGTTAATCCGTATTCTCCGTTTTCCGTTGTTATTTTTATTTTATTCGTCGTCGTATCGATTGCAAATGCCGTGCTCGTATCCGGAAGGGATTTCATCGTATCCATCAGCCTTTTCGCCGGAATAGCCACCCTTCCATCTTCCGTCCCCCGTACCTGAAGCGATACCGTCAGTGAAATTGCCAGATCCGTTGCCGTGATAGTCAGAATATTGTTTGACAGCTCACAGAGAAGGTTCTCCAGAATAGGCATCGTGGATTTTGAAGGAACAACACCACCGACCTTATTCAGCGTACGCTGAAGTTCAATGCTGTTGGCGGTGAATTTCATTGCATTCTCCTGAGGTGGGCTGGATGAGCATTTCCTTGAGGAGGAAACACTCATAATTTACGCAGAAATTCATGAATATACAACCAGTCAGTTCATCCATAGTATCTTCTTACGTATACATATATAGAAGTAACAATTATAATAAGGGGTGTTGATATGTTGAAAAGTGTGCACGCCGGAAGTCGAATGTCATTTTACCGGAACCTATAGAAAATTCAGTTGATGAAGTTCTTGAACTGACAGCGTGTGCACATTTGGATGTTCCATGCACAAAGCAATGCGATATGATTTGATTATGATATGCGGACGAACATGTTCACACCGGCGTAACATCAAATCACTGACTCTCCACTCTCTTGTGAACACCCGCAGGGTGGATGCAAAAGTGTTACACGTGTCCGAGCATCTGCAGCCGGCGCCTGATCTGCTGAACATTGGCCTGATATTTCTGATCGATGCGCATCTGGTCCTCGACGGACTGATAGGCATGAATCACGGTGCTGTGATCACGTCCGCCGAAGTGCAAACCGATAGTCTTCAGTGAGCAGTTCGTGAGTTCCTTGGCAAGGTACATTGCAACCTGGCGGGCACTTACGATTTCCTGTTTCCGGGTCTTTGCCCTGATGAGGTCCTCGGGTATGCTGAAGTAATCGCATACGGTACGCTGGATAGTCTCTATGGTCAGGGGAGATTTGACGTCCCCGACGACGACCTTGAGAACCTCCCTGGCCAGATCAACGGTGATTTCCCTCCCTTCCAGCGATGCCTTCGCCATAAGGCTGATAAGGCATCCTTCCAGCTCGCGAATGTTGGACGTCACATTTGANNCTCGACAGGAGGCGGTCGTCGAGCCCCTTGAGTTCTTTCGGCGGTCTGTCCGAAGAGAGGACGATCTGTTTCCCCAGCTGGTGCAGCTCGTTAAATGTGTGGAAAAAATGATCCTGCGTTCGTTCCTTCCCCGCAAAAAACTGTATATCATCGACGATGAGTATATCCATGCTCCGGTAGAACCCCGCAAATTCGTTCGTCGTATCGCGTTGTATGGCCTCAACGAACTCGACGGTAAATCTCTCGCTGGACACATAGATAACCCGTTTGGCTTTCCCGTGAGCGATAGCGTGGTTTCCAATCGCCTGCATGAGATGTGTCTTGCCAAGGCCGGTGCCGCCGTAAATAACAAGCGGGTTGAATGAGGTGCCTCCGGGGTTATTTGCAACCGCCGATGCAGCGGCACGCGCGAGCTGGTTACTGTCCCCCTTGATGAAATTCTCGAAGGTGTACCGGGAGTTGAGAAATGTCTGAAAAGAGCCCGGGGTCCCCTCGCTTCTTCCTGTGACAAACGGCGGAGACGGTGGAGCAGTGAAGGATGTCGGCTGTGGCGGAAATGTACGGCGCTCCTGGCGCGGCACCGAAGGCGGGGAAATCTGATACTCCATGTCAATTTGCGGCTCATCCGTCCTCACGGAATACTCCAGGTGGGCCTCCTTCCCCAGCACGGTTTCGATCGTCTGGCTGATAACCGTATAGTAATGTTCTTCGAGCCAATCATAGAAAAACTGGCTTGGCACCTGTACGGTCAATTTGCCCGCCCGAAGGTGGAGCGGAATCATAGGCTCGAACCAGGTTTTGAAACTCTGTGTGTTAACGCTCTCACTGATATGATCGAGGCAAGCGTTCCAAACAGCACGCGCCTGGTCTTCCTCTGATGGATTGACGAGAAGCTGCGGACCGGAATTCATTTGTCTGCTAATGGCTTAGAAGGTTATGCACAACGTGTGCGAAGTTGTCCACAGATTTATCCACAGAGCGTGGGGTCGAGCGCCCGGCAAAAACTATCAATATCTTATCAACACTTTTGTGGAAAACAAAATCAGTCGGAAAGAGAGATATTTTCTGCTGGTTTTGTGGGTTATCAACATCCGGAAGCAGATCAGGAATCCGGGAGCAATGAAGCGCGCTGGGGGTCAAACAGAGCCGGGGCTTATCAACAACTTGTGCACCCGCGAACAACACCGTTATACTTCATGATTATAGCACAATGGGGTGGCCGACGCAAGCTGAATATTTCTTTTTCCAGCCCCGTTTCTTGTGTCTGTGGCATATTTTTTATACCTTGTCTGCCTGCAAGAGAGTTTTCCGGTTGCGGGGGGTCCTGTCACCGGGTGTCCAGCACAACGAGCGGGAGTTCGGAATGAGCATTACGTTTCAGCCACACAATCGGAAGCGGAAGAACACGCACGGATTCCGCGCTCGCATGGCAACGAAGACGGGGCGCAAGGTGCTCGCCCGCAGACGGGCACGCGGCAGGAAGAAACTCACGGTCAGTGACGAACGGTAGGTGAGGAAAGAGGAAACGCTTCGGGGTCGCGGGTCCTTCCAGTTGCTGTACAGGTCAGGGAGGAAGATCGACGGCGAAGTGTTGCGATGTTTCTTCCGGTGGGAGAGTGGAGCCGGGACGCCTGTGCGTGCCGGCTTTTCCATCTCTGCCAAAAAATACAATGCCGTGAAAAGAAACAGGGCAAGGAGGCTCATGCGCGCCGCTTTTGATCTGGAGCGGGAGGGCCTGGCCGGAGTTGCAGAGAAAACCGGAGGCGCACTCAGCCTGTTGTTTGT
>PMND01000015.1:98143-129540 GCA_003161955.1 Ignavibacteriota bacterium
CTCTGGCGTGCGCTGAAACGGATTGGCCGCTGTCACCCGTTCCATCCGGGCGGGTTTGATCCCGCCTGACTGAATTTCCTTTCCACGTGAATCAACAGGTTATGGACAAGAAGACTACGATCGGATTCGTCCTCATCGGATTGGTCCTCCTCATCTGGATGTGGGTGCAAACTCCCCCGGCTCCTCCGGCCCGGCCTCCGGCCGCAGACAGCATCCGCAGCGCCATGGCGGCCCCGAAGGACACAATCAGGGCGGAACGTCCCGCGGTCTCTCGCGATACACTCGTCCACTCCCCCCAGGACAATCTTGGTACCTACTTTTCTCCGCGTGCGTCAGGGGAAGAGAAGATCATCGTCATCACGACCGATCTCTACACCGCCGAGATCACGACGAAGGGGGGGCTTATCAGGAAATGGGAGCTGTCCGGCTATAAATCATGGGACGGCCATCCTGTTCAGCTCGTGGACTTCGACAAGGGGGGAGACTTCGGCCTTCTCTTCACGTCGGGGGACGGCAAGCTGATCAATACACGGAGCCTTTATTTTGATGCCCGTGAAAAATCGTGGACGACCTATCGCCTGCGAGGAGATCAGTCCGTTGTTCTCGAGCTCTCGCTTCCGGTGGCGGACGGACGCCGGCTCGCAAAGCGCATGACGTTCACCAACGGCAAGTACACATTCGAGACTGAATTTGATTTCGTGGGGATGGGGCAGGCGATATCGAACTTCGAGTACCAGATCGTCTGGGAGAACGGGTTGCGCTACGCGGAACGCAACAGCGTGGACGAATCCAACTTTGCGCTGGGGTATGCTTACTCGGGCGGCGAGTTGATTGAAGTGGACGCCGGGAAGAACGGTGAAACGACCAAGCGTGACATCAACGGGTCGACGGACTGGGTTGCGACAAGGAACAAGTATTTTGCACTTGCGATGATGCCCGACCGTGGCGCGAGCCAGGGAGCATACCTGGAAGGAGCGAGGACGGCGGTCCCGAACGGCGGTGTCAAGAAGAACTACGCCCTCGCGCTGAAAATGCCCCTCACGACCGGCTCGGAGCATTCGCGCGTGACGGTGTATCTCGGACCGCTTGATTTTGACATCGTGAAAGGGTACAAACGCGGTCTCGAACAGATCATGAGTCTCGGCTCCGCCTGGATCATCCGGCCGATCTCCGAGTACGTCATGATCCCCCTGTTTCAGTTTCTCCACATGTTCATACCGAATTACGGCTGGGTCATCATCGTATTTTCCATCATCATCAAGATCGCGCTGCAGCCGCTGACACGTACCAGCCTGAAGTCGATGAAGCGCATGCAGGCTCTCACGCCGCTGATGAACGAAATCCGGGAAAAATACAAGGATGACTCGAACAAGCAGAACCAGCAGATCATGAACCTGTACAAGGAGTACGGAGTCAACCCGGCCTCAGGCTGCCTCCCCATGCTGCTGCAGATGCCGATTCTCTTTGCACTGTACGCCGTTTTCAGGTCCTCGATCGGACTTCGGCAATCCGCGTTTATGTTCTGGATCAAGGATCTCTCGATTCCGGACGCGGTATTCCATCTTCCGTTTACAATCCCTCTTTTCGGGATCACCGACGTCAGCGGTCTGGCTCTTGCCATGGGCGTCACGATGTTCCTGCAGCAGAAGATGACGGTGACCGACCCGCGGCAAAAAGCGATGGTGTGGATGATGCCCGTGCTGATGACGCTGATGTTCAACAGCCTGCCGTCGGGCCTCAACCTGTATTATTTCGTTTTCAACCTTCTTGCAATCGGGCAGCAGGTCTGGTTCAACAAGAGGACCGGAGACGAACCGCTCAGAAAGGTCGACCCGAAAAAAAGGGGAGGCGGGATCCTTGCCGGGCTGACAAAGAACCTCCCGAAGATGAAATAGGAATACCGCATCCCGCAAGATCTCCAGCGCCCCCCGGCATCCCCGGGGGGCGTTTTCATCTCTTCCCGCGTTTCCTCCGCTGCAGAGTTCGTTGATAGTCTATGCGGAAAGTTGTAGCTTGTAAATCCTAATGGGATGCATCATGAAGATCTCGCCGGCCGATACGATTGCTGCGGTGGCGACCCCGCCGGGCGAAGGCGCACTTGCAGTGATACGCATCAGTGGCCCGCAATCGCTGCAGATCGGGGACCGGATATTCCGGGGACGCAGACCGCTGTCGACGGCCCCGGGGTACACTCTCCATCACGGGACGATCGTCAATCAGGCGGGACAGGATGTGGATGAGGTTCTGGCGGCTGTCTTCCGGGCTCCGCGCTCGTACACGGGGGAAGATGCGCTTGAGGTCAGCTGCCACGGGGGTCTCTTTGTCACCAACGGTGTGTTGAACGCTGCGCTTGCGGCCGGCGCAAGAAGGGCCGAGCCGGGCGAATTCACCCGCAGGGCGTACCTGAACGGAAAAATGGACCTTTCCCGCGCCGAGGCAGTCGCCGCGCTGATTTCTTCCAGAAGCGAACGCGCGCACCGTGCGTCTCTCGAACAGCTGCGCGGACGCCTGGCCGGCACAGTGGAAGAGATGAAGAGCGGTCTGAAACGTCTATGTGCGTTATTGGAGGTTGACCTGGATTTCAGTGAGGAGGGGATAAGCCTGATCGGGAAGCCGGAAATCGATCGGAAAATCAAAGAGGCAAAGGAGAGACTTGAGCGGCTGGCGGAGACGTTCAAGACCGGGAGAATTTACAGGGACGGAGTCTCCGTTGTGATCGTGGGCCCACCGAACGCAGGCAAATCAAGTCTCTTCAACGCGCTCCTGAAGGAGAGCCGTGCAATTGTCACGCCGATTCCCGGGACAACCCGTGACTATCTGGAGGAAACCCTTACTCTGGGTGGAATTCTGTACCGAATCACAGACACAGCCGGGCTGAGAAAGTCTGAAGACCCGATTGAATCAGAGGGTATTGCCAGAACCTTCACCTCTGCAGAAACCGCGGATATCGTCCTGTTCGTCGACGATGTGGGAAGTGACGGTTTGGAGAGGGATGCGCTGATCGGGTCCCTTCCAGTAACAGGCGAGCAACAACTGATTCTCGTCAGGAACAAAATAGACCTCCGGTCCCGGGCGTCGGAAAAGCTTCCCCGCATCGATCACGTCCAATTGAGAGGGGGGATCCGGACTGAGGTTTACCTCTCTGCCCTGTCTGGTGCCGGTGTCCACGCGCTCGCAGAGGAGCTCGTTCATACTGCAGCGGGATCTGAAGTCTCCGCCGGAGAGACTGTATCTGTAATCAGCCAGAGGCATGCAGAATCCCTCGGCAAGGGTGCCAGAAGTCTCGGAATCGCCCTGGAGTCTCTTAATGCCGGAATGGCGAACGAATTCGTGGCCTTCGACATCAGGGAGTCTGTATCCGCACTTGGGGAGATTACGGGTGAAATAACGAGCGAGGAGATACTGAACTCCATTTTCGACGAGTTTTGCATAGGCAAGTAATCAAGAACATGTTCCACGTGGAACAACACGGGTAAAATGGCATCCGAAGCGGGAGAAATAATTGTCGTTGGTGGCGGGCATGCCGGCATCGAGGCCTCCCTGGCAGCGGCCAGGATGGGGTGTCCCGTCACGTTGTTGACAATGGAGAGCAGTGCAATTGGCAGGATGTCATGCAATCCGGCCATTGGCGGTACGGCCAAAGGACACCTCGTCCGCGAGATTGATGCTCTCGGCGGGGAAATGGGAAAAATAGCGGACGCTACAGGGATCCACTTCAAGCTTCTAAACAAATCCAAGGGACCTGCTGTCTGGTCGCCACGCTCACAAAACGATCGTGATTGGTACAGCAGAGAGGCGAGGCGCAGGATACTGGAACAGGCGGGTCTGCGGGTAGTTGAAGGGTGTCTGCAGGATATACTCATCGAACAGAACAGCGTAAAGGGGGGTGTCCTCACCGATGGCAGGGTACTCGCATGTTCCTCACTTATCCTCTGCAGCGGGACATTTCTGAATGCCATCATGCACACGGGGACATATTCGGCACAGGGGGGAAGGTTCGGCGAGCCGAGTTCGTCCGGAGTGAGCGAACGACTCATTGATATCGGCTTTAAGACCGGACGGCTGAAGACAGGGACCCCGCCCAGGTTGAGCAAGAAGACGATCAATCTTGGAGAAACCGAGGAGCAGAAGGGGGACGAGAATCCGGCTCCGTTCTCATTCCAGAACGTCAAAATAGAGAACCCGCAGATCCCGATGTACATCACCTATACCAACGAAGAGACACATGACATCCTTCGTACCGGGTTCGACAGGTCTCCGATGTTCACCGGAAGAATCAAGGGTATCGGTCCACGATATTGTCCATCCATTGAAGACAAGATCAATCGGTTTGCGGACCGGAACAGACATCAGATATTCCTCGAGCAAGAAGGGTATGACACCGACGTTGTATACATGAACGGGTTCTCCACAAGCCTGCCGAAAGATGTCCAGGTTAAGGCGCTTGCGACGATCCCGGGGCTCAGGAATTGCACAATGCTCAGACCCGGCTACGCCGTTGAATACGATTACATACCCCCTCACCAGGTCGAGCATACGCTCGAGACCAAGCTGGTCAAAGGGCTGTACTTTGCCGGTCAAATCAACGGGACCAGCGGATATGAAGAGGCTGCCGCACAGGGACTCATCGCAGGGATAAATGCTGCCCTGCGGCTGCTCGGGAAGCCGCCATTCATACTCAAGCGGGACGAAGCGTATATCGGCGTGATGATAGACGACCTGATCAACAAAGGGACAGAGGAACCATACCGCATTTTTACTTCTCGAGCAGAATACCGCCTCTTGCTCCGCCAGGATAACGCCGATTCACGGCTCATGAGGAAGGGGCATCAACTTGGACTTATCGGGGATGGACAGATCTGCAGGCTCGATGAAAAGGAAAACCGAATCGACATGGGGAAGAGGAGCCTGATATCAAAGCGGATTTCACCATCCATCGCAAACGACTTCCTCCGCGCATGCGGCAGCGAGCCTCTCGCGGAACCGGAGACCCTCAGCCAGATTCTGAAGCGATCAGGAGTCGAGCTTGATCCCCTCCTCAGATTGAGCGGGATCTCCTCTGACCCCAGTCTCTCCGTTCTGATCGAAGACAGCCAGGCATGCGAGAGAGTGCAGATCGAGATAAAGTATGAGGGATACCTGAAGAGGCAGGAAGAGCAGGTGCGACAATTTGAGGAGAGCGAGCGCCTCGAGATTCCGGTCGGCTTTGAATTTTGGAGTCTGAAATCGCTGAGCAACGAAGGGAAGGAGAAGCTCCAGAAGATCAAGCCACGTTCCATCGGACAGGCTGCCCGTATCAGCGGTGTGACCCCTGCCGACGTATCAATCCTCATGATCTCGCTCTTGAGGTGATGTTTCACGTGGAACAAAAATAATCCTTCCAACATGACAGGCACAGGTCCGCCACAGGAATTCCAGAGCATATGCAGACGGAACGGGTTGAACCTTTCAGATGCTCAGATCAATTTGCTCGCGCGATTCGTGGATGGAGTGCTCGAGTGGAACTCAAAGATCAATCTTATTTCTCGCCGTGATCAGGAGAACATCTGGTTCAGCCACGTGCTTCACAGTCTCACTCCCTTGTTCTATGTCGACTTCTCCGATGGACTCAGAGTTCTCGATCTCGGGACCGGAGGTGGATTTCCAGGCATGCCCCTGGCGATCGTCCGGCCGGATCTCGAAATGGTGCTCCTTGATTCGATAAGGAAGAAAACGCTTGTGGTTCAGGATCTCGTAGATCGCCTCGGGCTGACCGGTGTTTCTGTCTGGACGGGCCGGGCCGGGGAGGCCCACTACGATCAGAAGGCGGGAGGGACATTTGATCTCGTCGTGACCCGGGCCGTCGCGTCGCTCAGAGAGCTGGTTCACTGGTCACGTCCCTACCTGAGAGTCTCCCGTGCTGCACCCGGAGAGACAAATGGCGGAAACCGGGCGAGGTTCGAACCGCCGGGGCTGGTTGCTCTCAAAGGGGGAGATCTCGAGAGAGAGATTGCAGAGACGAAGTTAAAAGAGTCTGTCAGGTCTGTTCGGGTCATCCCGATGTCGTTCGGGGGGAGCATCGAACTCGGACTGGAAGACAAAAAAGCAGTCATCGTGAGCATCTGATTCTTTATATCCGTTATTGCACATGACTCAGGCAAAACAACTGCACGACGCGCTGGCCAGGTTGCTCACGGAGCAACGGAACCCGGACTCAGTGGAACTTGACCGGCTCCCCACGGAAGCTATTCTAAGACTCATCAACACGCAGGACAAACTGGTCCCGCTTGCCGTGGAGCGCGAGATACCCTACATCGCCGAAGCAGTTGAAATCATTGTCCATGCGCTGAAGAATGGCGGTCGCCTTCTGTATTTCGGCGCCGGAACGAGCGGGCGGCTCGGTGTTGTAGACGCTTCAGAATGTCCCCCGACGTTCGGGACTGATCCCGGAATGGTCCGCGGCATCATCGCCGGGGGGCAACCGGCCATGTTCAGGTCCCAGGAGGGGGCAGAAGACGACATCGCGCAGGCCCGGCTCGATGTGGATGGCCAGGGTGTCAATGCCCGGGACGTTGTCTGCGGGATTGCGGCGAGCCGGAGAACCCCCTTTGTCGTATCCGCGGTCAACCGGGCCCGTGAGCTGGGGGCGAAGACAATCTACATCACCACGAATCCCCGGTCGGAATTCGACCTCGAGGTCGATGTGGCAATCTGCCCCGAGGTGGGGGCGGAGGTATTGATGGGATCAACCCGCATGAAATCAGGGACAGCCCAGAAGCTCGTTCTCAACATGCTGACGACAACAGCAATGGTGAAACTGGGAAAGGTGTATGAGAACATGATGGTCGATCTCCAGCTGACGAACAGGAAACTCGTCGAGCGGGCAAAACGGATCATCGTCCTTGCGACCGGGGTTTCCTACGAACGCGCCTCCGAGATCCTCGAACAGTCGGGCGGGCACGTGAAGACAGGCATCGTGATGGCGGCGGCGGGTATCCCGCCCGAAGAAGCAAGGGAAAGGATCACCCGGGCCGGCGGAACCGTGCGGGGCGCCATCGCCCTGAACAAGAGATCAGACAACCCCCCGGCGAAGTCGGGGTAACGGGGGCCTCCCGAGGCTCCGGGCAAGATCACACGCAATCCCTTCCGTCGCCGGCACGGTAACGCGGCCACGGAGGGGTGGAGTATGTTTTGTACGAACAATGATCGAAAGAATACGGCAGCGCATCGAAGGCCTTGAGGCCTTCACGTCCCTGAGCCGGTCCGACCTGCGCGACATCAGCGTGACCGGTGTGCCCGGTTCACTCGCTGCGCTCGTCGTGGCGGGGATCCGTGACCGGCGCGCCTGCCAGGTTCTCTTCGTCACAATCGACGACGCCTCTGCGGAGCGGATGCGGGACGACCTGTCACTTCTCCTGGGAATGGAAGCCGTGCATCTTTTTGCCGCTCCCTCTTCCGCCGGACACATGCGCGGGGCGGACGCCGGAGTGCCGGATGTCCAGGCACTCCGTTCCCTCCTTGAGGCGCCCGCCGCCGTGGTGGTCACCCCGCCCCGGGGGATGACGATCGCGCTTCCGCCATCATCCGTCGTCTCGGAAAAGGTCATTCATCTCGTGAAAGGAGAGCAAACCGACTTCACTCTGCTCCTCCGCGTGCTGGGTGAATCCGGTTTCGAACAGAAGGATTTTGTGGAGACTCACGGCGACTTCTCCGTCAGGGGGGGGATCCTGGACGTTTTCACGTTCGCCGGTGACAACCCGATCCGCGCAGAGTTCGCCGGGGACGAAATAGAATCGATCCGTGAATTTGACCCCGTCTCGCAGCGGTCCATCCGCGAACTGTCCGGGACGACGATTGTCCCTGATCTGTTCGCGTCGCGTTCCGAGGGGGAGCTTCGCACGTCGTCGCTGCTGGAGTACCTCCGCGATGACGCACTGGTGATACTCGAAGAACCGGATCTGATCAACCGTGAGATCGAAAAGGGGGTGCCCGGGAAGGAGTGCATCCGGCCCGAGCTCCTCGCGGAGCTTCTCGAGCTGTTCCCCCGCATCTCGTTCCGGTCTCTCCCTCCCGCGAGGAGCCCTGTGATCGATTTTGGCGGCAGGCTCCAGCCCGCGTTCAACGGCAGCATCGCCGCGCTCCGCGACGATCTCGCCGCGATGCACCGGCAGGGGTATTCCGTGTACTTTACTTCCGATACAAACGCTGAGCTTGTCCGGTTGCGTGACCTGCTGAACAGCTTCCCCGGGGGGAAGGGTCGCGGGGAGTCCGACGAGGCATCCTCCGTGGAAACGGGGAACCCCAATTTCACTCTCGAGGCGCTTCACGGCGGCTTCATTGTCCCCGGTGCGCTCCTCGCGGTGTATACCGAACACCAGGTTTTCAACCGGCTGAAACGGAGGGGAAGAAAGCGCTCGCCGAAGTTCAAAGGGCTGACCGAACGGGACCTCCTTATGCTGCACAGAGGGGACTTCGTCGTTCACCAGGACTTCGGCATCGGCCGTTACGACGGAATGAAGCGCATCAGCGTCGGCGGCGCAGAACAGGAAGTCGTCAAGATACTGTACGANNGTGCCGGCGCTTTCGCGCCTGGGAAGCGCGGAGTGGGAGAAACTGAAGAACCGCGCGAAGAAAAAAGTGAAGGACATCGCGCGGGAACTCATCGGCCTCTATGCGCGGAGGAAGAAGTCCCGGGGATTTGCGTTCTCGCCCGACGCACCCTGGCAGAAGGAGCTGGAGGCATCCTTCATGTACGAAGACACGTTCGATCAGGCGAAAGCCACGATGGACGTGAAGAGGGACATGGAGGAGCCCCACCCGATGGACCGCCTGATCTGCGGAGACGTCGGGTTCGGCAAGACCGAAGTCGCCGTGCGCGCCGCATTCAAAGCGGTTCTCGACGGGAAGCAGGTGGCCGTGCTCGTCCCCACCACCATTCTTGCAATGCAGCACTTCAACACATTCCAGGACCGTCTCGCACGCTACGGCGTACATCTGGACGTTCTCTCCAGGTTCCGCACCAGGAGCGATCAGGGGGGGATCATCGCGAGACTCGGGGAAGGAGGGATCGATATCGTGATAGGCACGCACAGGATCCTTTCGCGGGATGTCGCCTTCAGGAATATCGGCCTGCTCATCGTAGACGAGGAGCACCGCTTCGGCGTTTCCGCGAAAGAAAAAATCAGGCAGATGAAAGCGGAAGTGGATACGCTCTCCCTGACGGCGACGCCGATCCCGCGCACACTGCATTTTTCGCTCATGGGCGCGCGCGATCTTTCCGTCATTGCCACGCCGCCGCGGAACCGGCTCCCGGTGATCACGGAGATACTCCAGTGGAACGATGACGTCATCAGGGATGCCGTCCGGAAGGAACTCCAGCGGGGCGGGCAGGCATACTTCGTCCACGACAGGGTTCAGTCCATGGACGAAGTGGCCGGGAGGCTCCAGGCCATACTTCCGGGGGTGCGGCTCCGGTCTGCTCACGGCCAGATGCCCGCGCACGCCCTCGAGGAGGTCATGATGGCGTTCATGGAGAAACGGTGTGATATTCTTGTCGCGACGAAAATCATAGAATCGGGACTGGACATCCCCAACGTCAACACCATCTTCATCAACCGTGCCGACAGATTCGGCATGGCGGAATTGTATCAGCTCCGGGGGCGGGTCGGGAGGTCCAACGCGCAGGCATACGCATATCTTCTCACCCCGCCCGTTTCGTCTCTTCCCCGGCCGACTGTCCAGCGGCTTCAGGCTGTCGAGGAATTCACGGAGCTCGGGTCGGGTTTCAACCTGGCCATGCGAGACCTGGAGATCCGGGGCGCGGGAAACCTGCTGGGTGCGGAACAGAGCGGGTTTATAGAAAACATGGGGTTTGAGACCTACACCCGGGTACTCGAGGAAGCTGTCCGGGAGCTGAAAGAAGAGGAGTTCAAGGGGCTGTTCGAGAAGGAGAGCGGCTTCCGCGCGCAGCAACGTGAGGCGGTCGTGGAAACAGACCTGAGCGCATTCATACCCGAATCCTATCTTCAGAGCGAAGAGGAACGGCTTGCGGTCTACCGGAGGCTCTATGCGCTCTCGAGCAACGAACAACTGGAGGAGGTCCAGAAAGAAATGCAGGATCGGTTCGGGAGGTTTCCCGTCGAAATCCAGAATCTCTTCGGCATGGTACGGCTGCGACTTGCGGCAGTCAGGATCGGGTTCAGGAAGCTCAGCGTGAAGGGGAATCTGCTGGAAGCAGACTTTCCCCCCGAATCAGATACCCTGTTCTATGAAGGTGGAACGTTCCAGAAAATCATGTCGATGGTCCCTCTCATGCAGAAAAAGAGCGCGACACTCCGTCAGGAAGGGAACATTCTCAGACTGCGTGTGCAGCTCCCTGGAATTCAGAATCCGGGGGACAAAGTAACGAAATCCCTCCTCCTACTCGAACAAATGCGCCCGGCGGAACATGCCGTGAAGGAGGAAGGCACGGGCTGACACTTACACCCCCACCCCTGAAACCCCCGAAATCACACCGAAAAACCCTCGTTTCCAGCATTATTAACTTGACTTTGTTGACCAAATGAATATCTTACGATCCATGGTGGGTAAAAGTGGGTTGTGAGTGGGTTAAAATTCGCCCGAAAAGGGCTCTTTTTTTTCTGGGTATTCCTCAAAAAACATGTCATCGTTCAAAGGCTCGTACGCATACTCTATTGACGGCAAAGGGAGGATGAACATCCCGGCGCGGTTGAGGAAATATGTTTCCCCCGATGCGAACCAAACATTCGTCATTACGCGCGGATACGAGCAATGCCTGTTCGTCTATCCGCTGGATGAATGGAGCAAACTTGAAGAGTCCATCCGCCAGCTGTCGACCACGAACCCCCAGCACAGATACTTCACGCGCACGCTTCTGGAAAACGCAATAGAATCTGTGCTCGACGGCCAGTCGCGAATCACCATTCCCCGGGAGCTTATCCATCTGGCTGGAATTGAGAACGATGTTCTCATAATTGGCGTCCTGGAGCGGATCGAAATCTGGAATCCGAACACATACCGGGAGTATCAGAAGAAACAGCCGGAAAGCTACGAGAATATTGCCCAGACGGTCCTCCAGAAGTAGGCTCCCGTCATGTCAACATATCATGAGCCCGTCCTGGCCGAGGAAACGCTCGCCATGCTCATGACCGACCGGGACGGAACATACGTCGACGGTACCGTCGGAGGAGGAGGGCACGCCGAGATGATCTGCGAGCATCTCGGCCCCCGGGGGCGCCTCATCGGGATCGACGCCGATGCCGACGCGATCGAAGCATCCCGCATCCGGCTGGAAAGGTTTGGTTCGCGGGTCATTCTCATCAGGGCAAATTTCCGGCACGTGGTCTCTGAGCTCATGACCAGAGGCGTGCGGCGGGTTGCGGGGATAGTGCTGGACCTGGGAGTATCATCACATCAGATCGATCAGGCGGAGCGGGGATTCAGCTTCCGGGCGGAGGGGAAACTCGATATGCGCATGGACAGCCGGCGTCCCGTCAGCGCCCATGAGGTCATCAACAGCTATTCGCAGGAGCGTCTCGAGGCGATACTCCGGGAGTATGGAGAAGAGCGTGCCGCCCGCCGCATTGTCCGCAGTCTCATGCGAGCCCGGCCTGTCGATACGGCCGGGGAGCTGAACGGGGTGATAGAGCGATGCGTCGGGGGAAGGTACCGGACCAAATCCCTGGCACGCGTGTACCAGGCGATACGCATTGAAGTCAACGGAGAGCTTGAGAGCCTGCGCGAGGCTCTCGTTTCGGTTCCGGACCTGCTCCTCCCCGGGGGGCGCTGTGTCGTCATCGCCTACCACTCGCTGGAGGATCGAATCGTCAAAGAGTTTTTCAGGGAAGAGGCCGCCGACAGCATTCCATCACACAACAAGCTCGTGCCGGACCGGCCCCGGTCTCCGAGGCTGGAGATCCTGACAAGAAAACCGGTCACTGCAACGGAACAGGAGATCGCCCGCAACGGGCGTGCACGAAGCGCCAAGCTCAGAGCGGCTGAACGCCGTTAAAAGGGGGGCCGGGGGGAAAGAAATTATGGCCAGGACAACGGGTAGGGTCGTCGAGGCGCTGCCGCCTGTGGAACTTGAACGCCGTTATGTCTATGGCGGAAACACCCCATCGGGGTGGACGGCCGGTGCGTTCCGCCCGAACAGGCGGGGGGTCCGCCGGAAGGTCTCAACGTTCAACATCATACTCCTGCTGTTCGGCATCGGGGGGGCCATAGTTTTCTACGTTAACAACATCCTCACAATCAATCGGCTCGCCTCGGAAGTCGGACAACTTGAAGCCGGGTACCAGAAGATCGAAGGGATCAACGGAGCACTCCGCTCGGAGGTAAGCAACAAATCGTCCCTGGAGCATATCAGCACGGCCGCAAACGGTCAGCTCGGTCTCCGCGCATCCCAGACGCAGCAGCTCTGGTTCACGATTGACCGGGACAAACTCAAGGAACTGGGGATTGCATCGGGCGAATCGCAGTAGCACTCGCGGCGGGTCATGATCAGGATCGGACGGACGGCACAGAGTAAGGCAAAAGAGGCGCCACCCTCATCCATACAGGAGGGGAATCGCCGCGTCCTTGCCGTGAAAGCCACGCTTCTCCTTTTTTTTGTGCTCGTTGCGCTCCGGCTCGTCCAGATACAGGTTGTCGATTCGGGAAAATACAGGGACCTGGCGCGCAGGCAGTACGAGAAGCCGCAGGAAATCCCGGCGCAACGGGGAACGATCTTTGACCGTGCGGGTCATCCACTGGTGACCAATGCGCGGTTCATTTCGTTTGGAGCGGACCCCGCGATGGTCGGGGAGCGCAGCGGCGATGTTGCGGAACGATTCGCCTCCGTGTTCAACCGGCCCCGGGTTTTTTACGTCGAGAAGTTTTCCGGTGCCTCGCGGCACTTTGTATGGCTGGAGCGGGGAGTCAACCCCGCCACGGAGGGACGGATCAACATCGCCGAGTTTCCGGGAGTCATCACGATTCCCGCGCCCATGAGGCTGTATCCGTACGGCCGGGTTGCCGGCCAGCTGCTCGGTTTGACCGGTGTGGACAACGACGGGTTGAGCGGGCTGGAGCTCGAGCTGGATTCACTTCTCCGGGGACAAAATGGCCGGCTGATACTCCAGCGGGACGGCCTGAACCGTCAGCGCCAGTCCGTCGATTATCCCCGGGTTGACCCCGTGGATGGTGACGCGGTCAATCTCACGATCGACGTCGAATATCAATCAATCGCGGAAGAAGAGCTGCGGAAAGGGATCGAGCGAAACAAGGCGGAGAGCGGACTGGTGGCGATGATGGATCCCGCGACGGGCGAAGTCCTGGCCATGGCGAATTATCCTCAGATGAACCCGGCCGATCCGTCCGGCACCGACCCGCTCACGGTGAGAAACCGGGTGGTCACCGACATGTTCGAGCCGGGATCGGTGTTCAAGGTGGTGACAGCCTCTGCGGCGCTCGAGGGAAAAAAGGTCGACCTCGCACAGAAATTCAACGCGGAACAGGGGTCGTATACTGTCCGTCTTCCCAACGGGAAAAAGCGGAACACAATCACCGACACGCACAAGCACGGGATCATCTCATTTCTGGAGGCGATGGAAGTCTCGAGCAACATCGTCATGGCGAAAGTGTCCGACATCGTCGGAGCCGATGCGCTCTTCACGATGGCCCGGGCATTCGGTTTCGGGACTGCGACGGGGATAGAGCTGCCGGGAGAGGTGCGGGGCGAACTCAAGCATCCCACGCAGTGGTCGAGCACGACGCTCAATTCCATGGCCTACGGCTACGAAGTGGGCGTGACACCGCTGCAGATCCTGTCTGCGTACAGCGCCGTGGCAAACCACGGGATCCTCATGAAGCCTTTCGTCGTCCGGAATGTCGTCGCGCCGGACAACACGGTGGTCGCTGAACACCGGCCCGAGCCCATACGCCGGGTGATCTCCCGAAACACCGCCGCTTTGCTCACGCAGATGTTTCGCGGAGTCGTCGAGAGGGGTACAGGCCTCACCGCCAGGCTCTCCGGTGTAACGGTTGCGGGGAAAACGGGGACCGCCAAGAGGGTCATCGACGGCAAATATTCCCGGAACGACTACACGGCGTCGTTCGCAGGGTACTTCCCGGCGCAGGATCCGGCCGTGGTGTGTCTCGTGATGATCGAAAACCCGCGTGACCGGGGGTACACCGGGGGGCTCGCCGCCGCGCCGGTATTCAAGGCGATCGCGGAGAGGATCTACGCAACCTCGGGCCGGTTCAGGGTTCACCCGACGGACGTCCAAACGGAGAACGCATTGCCGGCGGTCCCCGATGTCACGGCACTCACGCTCGAAGCGGCGAGGTCACTCCTGTCGGCCGCCGGATTCGTCCCGAGTGTCCGGGGGAGCGGAATCATCGTCGTGCGCCAGTCCCCCTCGCCGGGAACCAGGGTTCCCGGACGCACACCGGTGGAATTGACAATGTCGGATGAACCGTCCCGTGGAGGAGGACCCGTCGCCATGCCTGACGTCCGGGGAGAGTCAATCCGGCGGGCGCTCACGCGTCTGGCGGTGCTGCGTCTTGATGTGGTGATCCAGGGGTCCGGCGTCGTCATCGCACAGGATCCGCAGCCCCGTGAGCAGGTCAGAGGGGGGACGCGCGTCCTGATCCGTTGCGAGCCGAGAAACCTGTCGCTTGTCACGGCAAATTGAATCTCTCACCGCACAGAAATCCGGGCGCCGGGCGATGACTCTCAACGACCTGCTGGAAGGGGTCCGGGTCACGAAATTGTACTCGGCGATGTACGGGAAGATGGTGCTGACGCAGGATGTGTCCGTCCGGAACATACGCTATGACTCCCGCCGGGTCGAGCCAGGGGATCTGTTTGTCGCCCTGCGCGGGTCGGTCCGGAACGGGCACCGGTTTATTGACGATGCGATCGCCGGCGGCGCCTCGGTTGTCGTCGTGGATGACGACAGTGCGCGTCCCGATTCGTACTTCATGCACGCCGGGGTCCTGAAGGTGCTGGTCCCGGACGCGCGGGTGGCACTTGCCGGGCTCTCGGCCAACTTCTACGGCAGGCCGGCGGACCGGCTGGAGCTTGTCGGGATCACGGGGACAAACGGGAAGACCACCACCAGCCACCTCATCAGGGCGATTCTGGAGGCTGATGGGAAGCCGGCAGGCCTCATCGGAACGATCGACTACCGGACGGGGGACCGGCTGATCCCCGCAACCCGCACGACGCCCGAATCGCCCGAGCTTCATGCACTCCTTGCGGAGATGGTGCGCTCGGGATGCGTTGCGGCGGTGATGGAAGTCTCTTCGCACGCGCTCGCGATGTCCCGGGTGGAAGGCCTCGGGTTCCGGGCGGCCGTGTTCACAAATCTGACACAGGACCATCTGGATTTCCACGGATCGATGGAAGAATACTTCCGAGTAAAGAAAATTCTCTTCGACTCTCTCCGGGCCCGGGATGTCGCCGTCGTGAATGCCGATGACCCATACGGTATCCGGATGCTCGGGGAAACTCCTGCGACGCGGATCTCGTACGGATTCGGGATGGCAAGCGATGTCCGGGCCTCACGCGTCGAACTGGGAATTGACGGGAGCAGGTGTACGGTGATGCATGCGGGGGGAGAGATGGAAATCCGTTCGCCGCTCACCGGGCGGTTCAACATTCAGAACATCCTGGCATCGTGTGCCACCGGAATCGGCCTCGGTATCGGATCCTCCGCCATCGCGGCGGGAATACGGAGTGTGGATGCCGTGCGCGGGCGGTTCGAACGGGTTGTCTCCCCCGCGGGCTGGACGGCGATCATAGACTATGCGCACACACCGGACGCGCTGGAGAACTGCCTCCGGACAATACGGGAGCTTGTCCCGCCGGAGGATGGGCACAGGGTGATCACCGTCTTCGGTTGCGGAGGAAACAGGGACAGGGGGAAACGTCCGATCATGGGGCGCATCGCATCGGAGTGGAGCGACATCGCGATTGTGACATCGGATAACCCGCGCGACGAAGATCCCGCCTCGATCATCGAGGCAATCGTCGCGGGGATGGTCAGGGGAAGAGAAATGTACACGGACGTGGACCGGCGCACCGCGATCCGCAGTGCGCTCATGAAAGCCCGCAGCGGTGATGTCGTCCTCGTCGCGGGAAAAGGTCATGAGACGTACCAGGTTACCGGCGCGGCACGTGATCATTTTGACGACCGGGAAGAGGTGGAGACATTCATCCGGGAGAACCGATGAACCTGACCCGGAGAGATCTCGAAAAGATCCAGCACCGGGAGTTCCGGAACCGGGAGGTTCTCGCCCGCGGCACGGTGAAGGGCGTCTCCACGGATTCGCGGAGGACGCACCCCGGCGATCTCTTCGTCGCTCTCCGGGGCGAGTCGTTCGACGGGCACAGGTTCGTTGGCGCGGCGTTCGAGGCGGGGGCAATTGCCGCCGTGGTGGAGGAGGGGTTTGATCCCGCGCATGTCGCAGGGAAACCTCTCATCTATGTCAGGAATACGTCGTTCGCGCTCGGTGCGCTCGCGCGCGTCTACCGTGACAAGTTCCGCATTCCCTTCCTGGCGGTCGGGGGGAGCAACGGCAAAACGACCACGAAAGAGATGATCGCGAAAGTCCTCGGGGAGAAATACAACGTCCTCTCGACCGAGGGAAATCTCAACAACCACATCGGCGTGCCGATGACGCTCTTCCGGCTCAACCGCACACATGAGGTGGCGGTGATCGAAATCGGGACAAACCATCCCGGCGAGATCGCGGAGCTCTGCCGGACGCTGGCCCCGACCCATGGCGTCATCACAAACATCGGCCGCGAACACCTTGAGTTTTTCGGATCGCTTGACGGGGTCGCAGAAGAAGAAGGGGAGCTCTTCCGGTCCCTCTCGCCTCCTGCGGGGGGAACTGCGATCGTCGGCGCCGATGACGCGCGCATCACCCTGGCTGCCCGGCCCGTGAAACGGAAGCTGACATATGGATTTCAGTCGCGGAGCGCCTCGGTCCGCGGACGCAGGGTGGCGCTTGACGGAGAGGGGCGCGCCTCGTTTGAATTCCGCTCGACGGCGATGAAGCGGTGGCATGGTGTTCAGCTGGCCATCCCGGGGAAACACAATGCGATGAACGCACTCTCTGCCGCCGCCGCCGGAATTGTCTTCCACGTCCCCCCGGCGCGAATCTCCGGCGCACTGGAATCGTGCCGCCCGGTCAGCAGTAGAATGGAAACGCTGTCGATCGGCGGTGTGACGATCCTGAACGACACGTACAACGCCAACCCAGACTCCGCCCGCGCAGCGATCGAGACGCTGGCGTCCCTGCGCGTTCCCGGGAAAAAGATCGCCGTTCTGGCGGACATGCTCGAGCTGGGGGTCCATGCGGATGAAGGACACACTGAAGTGGGAAAAGCAACGGCGGCGCTCGGCATCGACTACGTCCTGACGCACGGCAACCTCGCGAAGCACATTCATGATGCGGCGGGGATTCCGGGGGCACTCCACTATGATCAGAAGAACATGCTCGCCGAATACCTCGCGGAGCTCCTCACGCCGGGTGACGCAGTTCTCGTCAAGGGTTCCCGCGGGATGCATATGGAAGACATCATCGCATTTCTGAAAGAGCGGCTCCGCCCCGCCCGGACGGCGTGACCAGGGGAGATGATTAGCGAATTCCGATGCTGTACTATCTCATCGACCATATCGACCGCCTGTATCACATGCCCGGGTCCGGGCTCATACGGTATATCACGTTCCGGGCGGCGGCGGCGGCGGTGACCGCACTTGTCATCGCATTCTGGCTCGGGCCGAGGATCATCCGGAGGTTGAAAGAACACCAGATCGGCGAGGCCGCGAAGACGGAAGCGCCGAAGACCCACCTGGCAAAGGCCGGGACGCCGACGATGGGCGGGTTGATCGTCCTGGCGTCGGTGATCATCCCCACGGTCCTCTGGGCAAACGTGGGCAACGTCTATATTTTGCTGATCCTGTTCGTCACTGCGACGCTCGGGGCGGTCGGATTCCTGGACGACTATTTGAAGGTGGTCAAGAAAAAGCCCAGGGGGCTGATCGGGCGATACAAGATCGTCGGGCAGGTGTTCGTCGGTATCGTGGTGGGAGGCATCATCTACTTTTTTCCGCAATGGATCGATGCCGACCTGTGGAAATACAACACGTCAACGACGGTGCCGTTCTTCAAGAGCCAGGAGATCGACTTCGGCCGTCTGTACATACCGATGGTCATATTCATCATCGTGGCCACATCGAACGCGGTCAATCTGACCGACGGACTTGACGGGCTCGCCATCGGCATCGTGGGGATCGTCGGGCTGACGCTGGCGGTGATATCCTACATATCGGGAAACGCAGTCCTGAGCGATTACCTGACAATACCATTCCTGCGGGGGAACGGCGAACTGGCCGTCTTTTGCGCGGCCCTCTCAGGAGGCGCACTGGGGTTTCTCTGGTTCAATGCCTACCCCGCCCAGGTGTTCATGGGGGACACCGGATCGCTCGCACTCGGGGGTGCGGTCGGGGCCCTCTGTGTCCTTATCAAGAAAGAGCTTCTTCTCCCCACGCTGGGGGGAGTCTTTCTCGCGGAAACCGTTTCCGTGATAATCCAGCGGCTCTATTTCAAATACACGAAAAGAAAATACGGCCAGGGACGACGCGTTTTCAGGATGGCCCCGCTCCACCATCATTTTGAAATGCTCGGATGGCCGGAACCCAAAATCGTCACACGGTTCTATATCGTCGCGATCCTCCTCATGATCCTGAGCCTTGCGACGTTCAAAGTGAGATGAACGGTGAATGAATCACTGCCGGGCGGTCTCCGGTACAGCGTCCTCGGGGGGGCGCGCAGCGGTCTTGCGGTGGCGCGGCTTCTTGCCGCCCGGGGGGCGGCGGTGTTTCTGAGCGACAGCGCGCCTCCGGAAAAAATGCGGTCTGCGGCCGCCGCGCTCGACGCCATAGGTGTTGCGTACGAATTCGGGGTCAACTCCCGCCGGGTGCTTGACGCAGAGACCGTCGTCGTGAGCCCCGGAGTTCCGTCCTCCGCCCCGCTCGTGCGGGAAGCGCTCGCGAAGGGGATCGGCGTCGTGAGCGAACTTGAAGTCGCCAGCTGGTTCTGTCCGGCCCCGGTGGTGGCGATCACCGGCACCAATGGGAAGACCACCACCACCGTCCTCACCGGGAGGATGTTCAGCGATGCGAGGATGGCATCGGTGGTGGCAGGAAACATCGGCACGGCGTTCTCCGAAGTCGTTGGCACGCTGAGGAGCGATGCGGTAGCGGTACTGGAGGTGAGCAGTTTTCAGCTCGATTTCATCCGCACGTTCAGGCCGAAGGTCGCGGCGATTCTGAACATCACGCCGGATCATCTGGACAGGTACGGACACAGTTTCGAAAACTACATTGCGGCCAAAGAGCGGATCTTCGTGAACCAGGGGACGGGTGATATGCTGATTTACAACGCCGATGACGACGTGACGGCCGGCGCCGTGACGAGGGACGTCGCTCCCCCGGTGCGCCTCCTCCCCTTCAGCATCCGGCAGCCGCTCGGGGAGGGGGCTTTCCTCTCCGGAGGAGTCCTGACGGTGGCCGCCGGGGGAAAGAGGCACGAGATCGTCCGGGCCGATGCGATCAGCATCCGGGGTGAGCACAACCTGGCGAATGCGATGGCGGCATCACTTGCAGCGATCGTCATGGGAGTCCCCCCGGCGTCGGTCAGGGCGACACTCAAAAACTTCAAGGGGGTGGAACATCGTCTTGAATTTGTGCGGGAACTGGACGGGGTCGTGTACGTCAACGATTCGAAAGCGACAAATGTCGATTCAGTCTGGTATGCCCTCCGGTCTTTCGACAGGCCCCTCGTCGTCCTGATGGGGGGGAGGGACAAGGGGAACGACTATGCGCGGCTCCGGGGCCCCGTGCAGGAAAACGTCAGGGCGGTCGTTGCCATCGGGGAATCCGCCGAAAAGGTCCGCGCGGCATTTGCGCCGATCGTGCCGGTCGAGCCCGCCGCGTCGATGGGGGAAGCGGTGAGGGCGGCGCGGCGGCTCGCCCGTCCCGGCGATATCGTGCTTCTCTCCCCCGCGTGCGCGTCATTCGACTGGTTTGAGGACTATGAACACCGCGGCAGGGTGTTCAAGGAAGTTGTGATGTCCCTGAAGCCCGGACGCTGAGACCCCCATGCGCCAGGAACGAAACCACATCGATCTTGTATGTTTTCTTGCGGTCCTCACGCTGATGGTCCTGAGCCTCGGGGTCGTGTACAGCGCCAGCTCCACGTGGGCGCTTGACCGGCTCGGGGAAAGCGGAAAGGTGCTTGGCAGTCACGCGACAAAGGTCCTGCTCGGCTTCGGCGCGATATTCGTCTTCATGCAAATCGACTATCACAAATACAGGAAGCTCACGAAGCCGGCACTTATTGTCTCTATCGCCCTGCTTGTCATCACGCTCGTTCTGGGGGGGAGATTCAAGGGGGCGACCAGGTGGCTCTCGATCGGCGGGTTCGGACTGCAGCCGTCCGATTTTGCGAAATTCGCTCTCGTGTTTCACCTGAGCGTGCTCATGGCCGCGAAAGGCGAGACCGTGAAGGATTTCAAAAAGGGGTTTCTGCCGATGCTCATCTGGATCGGCGCGGTGACGGTGCTTGTCCTGGCGCAGCCCAATTTCAGCATGGGGGCAATGATCTTTGCAATAAGTCTGGCGATGCTCTTTATCGGCCGAGCCCGCATCTCCCACATCGCACTCACGCTCGGTGCCCTCGTCCCGTTGCTCGTCCTGTACATGATCAGCGCGGAATACCGGATGCAGCGCATCATGAGTTATATCGGGATCGGGGACGGCGAAGGGATGCAGAAGGCGAAGCACCAGCTTACGCAGGCGACGATCGGGTTCGGCAACGGCGGGATATTCGGCCTCGGTCCGGGCGGCAGTCACCAGCGCGACCATTTCTTGCCGGAATCGTACGGCGACTTTGTCTTCTCGATCGTCGGGGAGGAATACGGACTGATCGGCACGCTGTTTTTCATCCTCCTTTTTCTCCTGATATTCCTGCGCGGAATGAAAATCGCGAGACACGCGCGGGACGAACTCGGCCGGTTGCTGGCCATGGGGATCACCTGCACGATCACGCTGTATGCGTTGATCAACGCCGGGGTAACGCTCGGGATACTGCCGACCACAGGGCTCCCGATGCCCTTTGTCAGCTACGGGGGGACGGCAATGCTCATCACCTGCGCGGCCGTCGGAGTGCTGTTGAACATTTCCATGCAGACCGACCTCCATCCCCGGTTGAGCGCCGTTTCCGCGGGCCTGCGTCCCCTGGAGCCCGTGCAGCATGGCGCCGCCGGTAGAGCATGATGGGCGAACGGCCCCTGACACTGGTATTTGCCGGCGGGGGAACAGGCGGTCATCTCTATCCGGCCCTGGCGATCGCCGATGAGATCCGGCGCCGGCATGCTGACGCCGATATCGTGTTCGTGGGGACCAGAGGGAAAATTGAATCGCGGGTTGTGCCGGCGCGGGGTTACAGGCTTGTCACGATATGGATCAGCGGATTCCGGCGGAGGCTCTCAGCGGGAACGCTCCTGTTCCCCCTGAAGGTTCTTGTCGCGCTTCTGCAGTCTGCTCTGCTCCTGTGGAGGAAGAAACCCGACGTTGTGATTGGGACGGGAGGGTATGTGTGCGGGCCCGTCGTGGCCGCGGCGCAAATGCTCGGGCGGCGGACGCTGATCCAGGAACAAAACAGCGTTCCGGGGGCGACGACACGGATGCTTGCCCCGCGTGCGGATGAGGTTCACACTGCGTTCGAAGGCTCGGGGAGGTACCTGCGTCGCAGGGACAACATCCGTCTCTCGGGGAATCCGACGCGGGAGATCCTCGGAGAGGTCACCCGGGAGGAAGGGGCACGATTCTTCGGACTCGACCCGGGAAGGATGACGCTCTTCGTCTTCGGAGGAAGCCGGGGCGCCGCCACAATCAACGCGGCGATGGCTCCGCTGGCAGGGAGTCTCGCGGGTGATGGGATACAGGTCCTCTGGCAAACCGGCGAGGAAGACATCGAGGCCCTCCGCCGGAGGTTCGGGGGGGCCGGACGGGGAGTGCAGTTGTTTCCGTTCATCGAGAGAATGGAGTATGCCTACGCGGCCTGCGACCTTGCCGTGTGCCGTTCGGGGGCGATGTCTCTGGCCGAGCTGACGAGGACCGGGGTACCGTCGATACTCATCCCCTATCCGCATGCCGCGGCGGATCACCAGACCGAAAATGCAAAAGCCATGGTGGAAGCGGGAGCGGGGATTCTCATACCTGACGGCGATGCGGCGAGGCTCCTCCCTGCGGCCGTCGGGGGACTCATCAACGACAGGGAACGGCTGAAGACGATGGGGGAAGCGGCACGGGTTCTGGGGAGGCCCGGGGCGGTCGGTGTGCTGGCGGACGCTGTCGAACGACTTGCACGAGCGGGATGACGCCGATGGAACAAGACAAGACATTCAAATACAAGCTCGATTTCTACTATCTCCAGGCGCTCATCTACCTGGTCACGCTCGTGCTCTACGGCGGAATCCGGGGGAATTTCATCGAGCGGGAGTTCCTCTACGTGCTGAACGATCCGATCATGTACGTGATTGTTTTCTTCGCCGTCATGTCGTTCGTGACGCTCGGCCTCAATTTCATCCGCAACCGCCGGCTGATCATCACGAACGATGCCCTTGTGTTCAAACACCGGTGGCAGGAGCGGCGCATCCCCTTCGCGGAAATCGAATGGATGCACATCGGCCGGGAACCACGTGTGCGGACCGGGGGACGGTTCCAGGTCATCGTCTTCAAGCTGAAAGAGAGGCGGCGCGTCTTCCGGATCCGGGTCGGGCGCTACGAACGTGAGCGGGACCTGGTGGCGGAAATGACACGTATCGCCGGGATTCTGCCGGGGAGGAAAAAGGCCGGGTGGCGCAAACCGCGATTGACAGACAGATAGCACGGTCATGTTCTCATCGATCAGAAAACTTCATTTTGTCGGTATCGGGGGGATCGGCATGAGCGGCATCGCCGAGATCCTCAGCGCCGAAGGGTTTGCCGTCACGGGATCCGATCGTGCCGCAAGCGAGAACACCGACCGGCTGAAGTCGCTCGGCATCAGCGTCCTGATCGGACACGTTGCGAGCAACCTCGCGCCCGACGTGGACGCGCTCGTTTACTCGTCGGCGGTCGGGAGCGACAACCCGGAAGTGGCGGAAGCGCACCGGCGGAAAATTCCCGTGATCCGGCGTGCGGAAATGCTCGCCGAGGTCATGCGCCTGAAATACGGGATCGGCATCGCCGGGACGCACGGTAAGACCACAACGACATCCATGGTAAGCCTGGTCCTGATGGAGGGGGGGATCGATCCCACGGTGATCGTGGGGGGCCGGCTTCGCGGTCTCGCGGGTTCCAACGCCCGGCTCGGTAAGGGGGAATTCATCGTCGTGGAAGCGGATGAATTCGACAGATCGTTCCTCTCCATCACCCCGACGATCGCGGTCCTGACGACGCTGGAAACCGACCACCTGGACTGTTACCGGGACCTGGACGACATCAAATCCGCGTTCATCCAGTTCGCCGGGAAAGTCCCTTTTTACGGTTTCGTCGTTCTCTGCCTGGATGAGCCGGCGCTGCAGGACATCATGCCGAAAATCAAAAAGAAAATCGTGACGTACGGGCTCAACGGCCAGGCGGACCTGCAGGCCGTCGACATCGTGCACAGGCTGAACCTGACCAGGTTCACCGTTCTCCGCGACGGGAAAGAACTGGGGGAGATAGAACTCCAGATTCCCGGCGACCACAACGTCCAGAACGCGCTGGCGGCGACCGCCGTCGGACTCGAACTGCATGTCCCGTTTTCGAAGGTCAAGACGGGGATCGAGAAATTCACCGGAGTCTTTCGCCGGTGGGAGGTGAAAGCAGAGCTCGACGGGATCACCGTGATCGACGACTACGCACACCATCCCACGGAGATCAGGGCAACGCTTGCGGGAGCCAAGGCGGGATGGCGCCGGCGCACCGTGTGCGTATTTCAGCCGCACCTGTACTCCCGCACGCGGGATTTCTACGATGAATTCGGGCGGGCATTCTTCAACGCCGACGTGCTCATCGTGACCGACGTCTACCCTGCGCGCGAAGAGCCGATTCAGGGGGTGACCGGCGAACTGATCGCGAATGCGGCGAAAGAATTCGGTCACAAGCAGGTGCACTACGTTCCGGAAAAGAAGGACGTCCCGGACTACCTGATGACGATCACCCGGCCCGGAGACATGGTCATTACGATGGGAGCGGGAGATATCTGGAAATTCGGCGAACAGTTTATTTCGCTCCGGAAGGAGTCGCACTGAGATGATCTCCGCCGGGTTCAACCATGAGGATGCCTGAACGATGGGCCGACCGTCCAAATCCGCGCGGGGGCGCACATTCTGGGTCTTTGGTCTTACGGTCCTGCTTCTCTCCGGGGTCGCCGCCATCGCAGTCACGGCGAACTCCTGGAAGCACGACTTCCGGGTTCTCCGGGTCAGGACGCAGGGGAACACTCTTGTCGCAGACAGCGAGATTGTCGGTATGGCGGCTGTTCTGAAAAACGGAAAGCTCTTTGACGTCGACCTGAACGGAACACGGCTGAAGGTGCAGGGTAACCCGTTCATCAGGACTGCTTCGGTCGCGCGTGAAATCCCGGACGGGATTGCCATCACGGTCACCGAGCGGAGACCGATCGCCGCCCTGGTCCTCGACCGGATTCTGTATCTCGACGCCGAGGGGTACGTGCTTCCGCCGGTCCGGTCCGGGAAGGTATTCGACCTGCCGGTGGTCACGGGCGAATTGCCGGCAACCGACTGCATTCCCGGGCGGCAGATCAGGACGCGCCGGCTCCGGGAAGCGCTGGAAATTCTCACAACTGCGGAGCGCGTGGGAGACGACCTGTACCATATGATCTCCGAGATTCACTGTGCGGGGGACAGCACCTATGTCCTGTTCACGGCGGAATCCGGAGTCCCCGTCGTTTTCGGCCGCGGGGACATTGCCGTGAAGCTCGTAAAACTCGATGGGTTCTGGAAACAGATCGTGATGCCGCGCGGGGCGACGCAGTTGAAGACCGTCGACCTCCGCTTCGCGGATCAGGTTGTCGTCCGCTGGGACGAGGGGCACGACGTTCAGGCGCAGTAAACGTATTTCACTTCCACACAGGAAACAGTCATGGACAATATCATCGTGGGTCTCGACATCGGAACGACGAAAGTCTGCGCAGTCGTCGCAGGCACCGATGAGCACGGACGTATGAACATCCTGGGGGTCGGCCGCGCGATATCGGACGGGATGACGCGGGGGGTCGTGACCCACATCGACCGCACGACCAACTCGATCGTTACCGCCGTACAGGAGGCGCAGGCTTCCTCCGGGGTCATGATCAAGTCGGTGATCGTCGGCATCGCCGGGGACCACATTCAGAGCTTCCAGAGCCGGGGAGTCATCGGCATCAGCGGTGCCGACCGCGAAGTGACCCAGGCGGACATCGACAGGCTGATCGAAGACACCAAGCGCGTGGCTCTCCCCTCCGACAGAAAGATCATTCACGTCATCCCGCAGGAGTTCATCGTCGACGGCCAGGACGGCGTCTACGACCCGCTGGGGATGGCGGGCGTCCGTATGGAGGCCAACGTTCACATCATCACCGGTCTCGTCAGCGCCGCCCAGAACATCTATAAATGTGTCCAGCGGGCGGGCCTCGAGGTNNCGCCACACCGCGGTCATCGGCATCGCCGGCAAAAAAGTCACGGACGACATCAGGAAGGTGCTCGGCATACTGAACGACCAGGCGGAGAAACTCAAGAAAGAACACGGTTTTGCGTATGTCCCCGCGGTCGTCGACAACCAGCCGATCGTTCTCCCCGGCGTGGGGGGACGCGCTCCGATCGAAATCGACAAGAAGCTGCTTGCGCAGATCATCCAGCCGCGCATGGAGGAGATCCTGGAGATCGCCGCCCTCGAGATCAAGCGTTCGGGATACTCAAAACACCTTTCCGGGGGTGTGGTACTCACGGGCGGCGGGGCCCTTATCAAGGGGACATCCGACCTCGCGAAGGAGGTGCTCGGCATGCCGGTGAAAATCGGCATCCCGACGGGGTTCTCCGGCGGGCTTGTCCGTGAAATCGAGAACCCGGCGTATTCCACCGCCGTGGGACTCGTGTACCACGGGATGAAGGTCCGCGACAGGGCGCCGGCACCGGCCCAGGCAGGAAAAAAAGACAAGTCGATGACTCGCATGGCGCAGAAAATGAAAGAATGGTTTGACCAGCTCTGAACTTCCGGAGCGGAACGCACAGGGGTTTGTCTCATTCAACAAAGGAGGAACATCCGGTGATCGAACTCGACAATGGTCTCGATCGTGGCGCGAAAATTCGCGTCGTGGGGGTTGGCGGCGGGGGGGGGAATGCGATCAACAGCATGATCGACAGAGGACTCCACGGAGTCGATTTCTTTGCGATCAACACTGACCTCCAGGCGCTGGAGCGCAACCTGGCATCGAACAAGATCCAGATCGGCAAGAATCTGACGCGGGGACTGGGAGCGGGGGCGGATCCTTCGATCGGCCACAGGGCGGCCGAAGAAGACCGGGACGAAATAACGCGCGCCCTCACCGGCAGCGACATGGTATTCATCACCGCCGGGATGGGTGGAGGGACCGGGACGGGGGGAGCCCCCATGGTGGCCAATATCGCCAAGAGTCTGGGCGCGCTCGTGGTGGGGATTGTCACGCGGCCGTTCAACTGCGAAGGGAAGAAACGCGCCGCACAGGCGGAGACCGGGCTGGAGGAACTGAAAAAACAGGTGGACACGCTGATCGTGATTCCCAACCAGAAGCTCCTCTCGATCGTGGACAGAAACACACCTCTGAAGGAAGCCTTCGACATTGCCAACCAGGTCCTCTACGGTGCCACCAGGGGAATCTCGGAGCTCATCACTGTCCCCGGGCTGATCAANNGTCATGGGCTCGGGGATCGCCACGGGGGAAAACCGCGCAGTCGAGGCAGCACACCTCGCCATTTCGAGTCCGTTGCTCGAGGATGTCTCCATCTCCGGGGCGCAGGGGGTACTCGTGAACATCACCGGCGGTGCGAACATGACGCTCGTTGAAGTCGATGAAGCGACCGAGATCATCCGTGAAGCGGCGGGGGAAGATGCGAACGTCATACTTGGGGCCGTCATCGACGGGAACGTGGAAAACGAAGTAATGGTCACCGTCATAGCCACGGGATTCAATCGCCGCGGCGGTTCTCCGTCGGTCGCCCGCATGCCCAGGGCTGCAAAGAGCGTCGAGAAGATTCCGTCGGGTCTCTCCGAGCTTCAGAAATACGACGAGCCTGCCTATGTCCGCAGGGGTGTGGACATCTCCGTGCCGGCCTACCGCACGGAGCAGGAAAGCAACAGGGAAAAAATCGACAAGTCGGATCCGGAAAAACCCGCGTTCCTGCGCAAGATCATGGATTGACAGGCATCCCGGAACGGTCCGGCGCATCTGATGGGCGGGGGAGCGGTTGATTCTTCCCCCCCCTTTTGATAGATTGGCTGCATGAAGAATGTGCAGCACCTGTTGCTTATCCTGCTCATCGGGACGGGGGTGGCTATTGCCCAGTCCGGAAATCCCACCAGTGCCTTCGCCATCACGCGGCTGAAATACGCCGGCGGAGGGGACTGGTACAATGATCCCTCCTCAGAAGTCAACCTCCTGACATTTGTCCACCGTGTCACCGGAATCGACACCGACCCCCGGTACCAGTTCGTCGATATTGCAGACGACGGGCTCTTCTCCCGCCCGTTTCTCTTCATGACGGGGCACGGCAACATCACGTTCTCGGAAGCCGAAGCGCGGCGGCTCAGGACGTACCTGGAAAACGGAGGATTCCTGTTTGCCGACGATGATTACGGGATGAACAAGCCGTTCCGCCGCGAGATCAAAAAAGTGTTCCCCGGTGAAGACCTCATTGAGATCCCTTTTTCGTACGGGCTCTACCACTGTCAGTTCGAATTCCCCCGCGGGGTCCCGAAAACGCACGAACATGACGGAAAAGCCCCCCAGGGCTTCGGCATATTCCTGCACGGGCGGCTTGTTCTCTATTACACCTATGAATCCAATCCCGGCGACGGCTGGGCTGACGCCGAAGTGCACGGCGACACGGAGGAAAAGCGCCAGGAGGCCCTCCGATTCGGGACAAATCTTGTCGTCTGGGTGTTGACCCACTAGGGGGACGGTGTGGACGCGACCGGCATGTATACCGAGTTTCACGGACGACTGGCAGCCGTGCGAAGGAAGCAGAACCTCGCCGCCGTCATCCATGGTGCCGCCTTTTCCGCATCCGTGTCCCTCCTTGCGCTTCTCTTTGCGCTCGTCGCCGAGGAATTGTTCAACTTCGGGGTGGGGGGAAGGACGATTCTCTTCTGGTTGCTTCTCCTCATTGCCCTCATCCTCTTTCTCCTGCGGATCGGCAGGCCCCTCGGGCGGCTCGCGGGAATATTTTCCGGAAAAGAGGACCTGGAAACGGCCCGCGAAGTGGGGCGTGCCATCCCCCGGCTCAACGACCGGCTTGTGAACACGCTCCAGCTTTTCGCCGACGGGGATACCCGGCGACTCTACTCCGGCGAGCTCATCGACGCCTCGTTCGCTGATCTCCGCGCCGATTGCGAGGGGATCGATTTCACATCGACAGTGGACGGTGCGGGCTCGCGGCGCATGGGCCGATTCCTCCTCGTCTGCACGCTTTCCAGCGTTCTCCTCTTCGCACTCCTGCCGACCGCTTTCTTCGGTGCCGCAGACCGTCTCTTTCATTTCAGCGAAGCATACGCCCTTCCCCCCCTCTTCCGGTTCGTCGTGGAGCCGGGCTCGCGCGAACTCATCAAGGGAGAGACCGTCCCGGTCCTTGTCCGCGTCCTCGGAGAAACGCCCGGCGAGATCACTATCGCATTCCGGAGGCGGGGAGATCTCTACTATGAAGAGAGAGTTCTCCGGGCTGACGACGCCGGCCGGTTCCGCCATCAGTTTGCATCGGTCACCGAAACGATGGAGTACTACGTCCATGCCAGGGGCGTCCGGGGGGATGACTACACACTTACGGTGATGGACCGGCCGCTGATCAGAACGCTTCGCCTCACGGTGTTCCCGCCCGCCTACAGCAGGCTGCCGGAGCGCCAGCAGGACGACAATGCGGGGGACGTCGCCGCCCTGCGCGGGGCGAGGATCCGGTTCGACATCGAGTCGAACAAGGCGCTGGGTGCCGGACAGATCTCCCTGAGCGACAGCGCGGTGCTCCCGCTCGCGGTCACGGGGAAGAGCGCGCACGGCACACTTGTCCTGATGAAAGAACGTTCCTATCACATCGATCTCCGGGACAGCGCGGGGACAGGGAGCGTCGACCCGGTGGAATATTCCCTTACAATCATCCCCGACGCCTTCCCGACGGTCACGCTGCTCGCGCCGGCCGAGGACCTCGACCTCACCGACACGACGGCCGTCGATCTGCTGGCGAAGATCGCCGACGACTACGGGTTCAGCAGCGTGCGCCTCGGCTACAAACTCGTGCAATCGAAGTACGAGAAGCCCGCTCAGGAGTTCACGTACGTTCCCCTTCCTGTTCCGCCATCCGGGACCGCCGTGGCCCTCATACCGTACCGGTGGTCCATCGCAGGACTGCGCCTGGTACCGGAGGACATCGTCAGCTATTTTGTCGAAGTGTTTGACAACGACATCATCTCCGGTCCGAAATCGGCGATGAGCGAGATTTACTCGCTCCGGCTCCCGTCGATGGACGAAGTGTTCGCGCAGGCCGACAAAAGTCATGAGGCGAGCATCGAAGGAATGCAGGATGCCCTCAGGCAGGCAAAGGAAGCGCGCCGGGAGATGGAGGAGCTGACGCAGTCCCTGCGGACCGACGCCGACAAAATGGAGTGGCAGGACCGTCAGAAAGCAGACGAGCTCCTCAAGAAATACGACGAAGTACGTTCGAAGATGGACTCGGTCAAGACGGCCGTCGACAGGATGGCCGCCGATCTCGCGAAAAACCGGGTGCTTTCCAAAGAGACGCTTGAAAAATATCAGGAGCTCCAGCAAATGATGGCCCAGATGTCNNTCGCCTGAGTTTGCCGGGGCAATGAAACAACTCCAGCAGGCCATGCAGCAGTTGAGTCCTGATGCGCTCCGGCAGGCGATGCAGCAGTTCAGCATGACCGAAGAGACATTCCGCAACAGCATCGAGCGGACGTTGAGTCTCCTGAGGAGAATTCAGATCGAACAGAANNAAAATGGAGGAGTTTCCCGCCGAGATGCCTCTGGGTGAACTCGAAAACGCCCGGCAGGAAATGAGCCGTGACAGCCTCGACCAGCGCATGGAGGAGGTTTCCCGCGCCATGCGCGAGATGCAGCCGCAGCAGGCGTCCCGGGGCCAGAAGCAGGCGCTCTCGTCGATGGAGAAGCTCGGCGACCACCTCCAGAAAATGCAGCAGGAAATGCGGCAGAACCAGCAGCGCCAGATCCTCAACGCCATGCGCCGGTCCATGCGCGATCTCCTGGACCTCTCCCGGAGAGAAGAGACCCTCAAGAACGAGTCGGAAAGCCTGGAGCCGAACAGCAGGCGGTTCCGTGACAACGAGGAAGCGCAGATGGACGTCATGCGCGATCTCGGGATGGTGGCCGACCAGCTCGCGGCGCTCTCCCAGAAGACATTCGGGGTGACCCCCGAAATGGGGAAGTCCATCGGGGACGCGCTGCGGAACATGAATGACGCCATGCGGTCTCTCGGGCAGCGGAACCGGGCGGCCGCCTCGCAGCAGCAGACCGATGCCATGGGCTCGCTGAATGAGGCGGCACAGAGGGTCGGAGACTCGATGAATGCGATGCAGCAGGGGGGCGGACAGGGGATGGGGATGGCGGGACTGATGCGGCGGCTCGGGCAGCTGTCACTGCAGCAGGGGGGGATCAACAGCGCCTCGAAGAATCTCGGGGCAATGACCCCGGCGCAGGCCGCCGAAATGTCGAGGCTTGCGGGAGAGCAGGGGATGGTGAGGAAATCGCTGGAGCAGCTTGCGCGTGAAGCGGCGGCGGCCGGCGACCTGAAAAAACTCATGGGGGACCTGAACCAGGCCGCGCGCGAGATGGTGGAAGTGCAAACGGACCTGACGACGGGGAACTTCAANNATGCAGAAGGCGCTGGAAGAGGGGTACGCCCGGGAATACGAGGATCTCATCAAGCGATATTTTGAAATCCTCGAGCAGTCCGAACCTCACGCCCGATGAAAGCATGACGCCCAACGCGCTGGCAACATATCTCTTTTCGACGTATGAGCAGTACAGGCTCTTCTACCTGCGACCGGCCAATTGTTGCCATCGGGAAATTGTCGCGGAGATGAGGGAAC
>PMND01000135.1:0-1075 GCA_003161955.1 Ignavibacteriota bacterium
GAATCGAGAACCACAGGAATTCCGCGCGAACGGCAATCGGTGACGATCAGGCGGAAAACATCGTCGGCCTCCGCGGAGGGGGAACTGCCGCTGCAGACGAACCAGTCGCTCTTCCCGGCGAGCGCGCGGCATTCCTCCAGAAGGAGCCCCGCCTCGGCCAGTGTCACGGAATGAGGCGGCTCGAACACCGACGTCATGGTCCCCCCCGGCTCCAGGTATGTCACCCCCTCCCGCGTCATCCCGGCGATCCGGATAAACCTGTGCGGGATCTTTTCCCCGTCCAGCAGCCTTTCCAGGATGGAGCCGATTTCCCCGCCGATGAATCCGGTGGCGACGGTCTCCTCACCCAGCCTGCTGAGCTGGCGGGAAACATTCACCCCTTTTCCCCCGACAATCGTGGATACCCCCGAGGCACGGCTCACGGCGCCACGACGCAGAGAGTCCACGGCGACCGTCTTGTCGAGCATCGGGTTGAGCGTGACGGTGGTGATCATCGGAGGATTTTCTGCGCGGACTGTACGCTCTCCCCCTCGTGGACGATCGCGCAGATCGCGTTGATAAGACGCTCCATTTTCGGGTGCTGCCAGACATTTCGCCCGAATATGACCCCCGCGGCCCCCGCACGCACGCAGTCATGCGCGAGCTGCAGGAGTGACGCATCAGTACCGTTCAATTTCGGCCCCCCTGCGACAATCACCGGCGCGCCGCACGTCTCCACGACGGAGCGGAACCCGGAGACATCCCCGGTGTAGCGCGTCTTGATGAACTCCGCTCCGGTTTCGACCGCGATGCGCGAGACGTTCCGCGTCTCTTCCACCATGTCCGCATTCCGTTTCGCCCGGGGGAAGACAGTCGAGCCGAAGTGGTTGTTCAGATAGCCGGGGGCGAGCACTTCCGCGATCAGCGGAATCCCCCACAGTTCCGCATCCGCCGCGGTCCGGCCGAGGCGCTGCAAAGAGGAAGCCTCGTCGGGAATGCCGATGAACGTGAAAACGATCACCGCGTCGGCGCCGAGCCTCAGGGCATCTTCCGGCGCGAGCATCGAAAGAAAGTCGGCGGGGGCGGCGGCGTACGC
>PMND01000135.1:1081-17060 GCA_003161955.1 Ignavibacteriota bacterium
CTCTGCAGCCGTATCGAGCGACCGGGGTGAAGAACCGTCGTTTTCATTTTCCTGCACCGTGAATGGAGATCGTATCTTCCCAGTACCGCCACTTTGAGAACCCGACGTGATTATCCGGCCCGCCGTCTGGCTGGAGGCCGTGCGTGTTCGGGAGCGCCTCCATCAGTATTTTTCCCCTGTGGAGAACCTTCATCACGTTCGAAGCGGAATACCGGATTTGGGCGGGGCCAACCTCTGCATAGAGAAAGTGGGCGTCGGTCTCAAAGTCGCCGAAGGAGACTTTGCCGAGATCGTAGAGATACCGCGGCCGGATGTTCTCACGCGCGATCTCCATTTCCAGGTCGAGTTTCACGTAGAGATATCTCTTCTCCTCCCCGCGGCCGATCCCCAGCGCTACGGACCTGCAGGGGGCGGAGGTGGGTATGAGACTGAATTCCGGGATGAACGACCGCGCCGGCACCGCCCGGTCGTGCGGGACGAGGACGGTGACGAAGAGCTCGCAGTCACCGTCCTTGTACTGGCCGGCAATCGTCTGGTACACCACCTGCTCGGATTGCCAGTGCCGCCGTTCGGCCTCCACTCCTTCGGTCTTCGCATAGGTCTCGGGGAAGTACACAAGCAGCGACTGGTTCGGCGGAAACCGGTACCCGGGAACGGAGTCCGTTGCGACATCGTAATAGTGCTCCCCGTGCTCCAGCACATGCTGTGCGTGCCACAGGGAGGCAAATGTGAAAAAGCCGGAGTGAAGGGCCCTGATGCCGTCCACGACGATGAAGTACCCCGGATCCCTCACCCACGTTATCACCCTGTCCCACCGGTAACCGAGCTCCTCATCGACGAGCCGGGTGCGGCTCATGTCGACGGAGTGGAGAGAGAGGAAGTCGATTTTCGTGGTCTGTACCCTGCGGTACGCTCCGGCATTCTGCACGAACGCAAGGAGGCGCTGATTCTTGTCTCTTTTTTCCTTCCGCACGACGACCCGGTTATGAAAATAGTCCGCCCGCCATGCGCCGTATTCGCCGCTCGGCAGGGCATCCCGGTACCCGCCGTCGTGGAGGAGGACGGACCCTTTGTTCATCAGAAGCACGATCGAGTTTTCATCGGCATGGCCGTGATGCATCTTCTCTTCCTCAACGGTGATCGTCTGACGGAGGTACTCCCTGGAGAGCCACCCGCCGTCCCCCTCGTCCCGGTAGTCCATGAGGAGATACGTTGCGGACGAATCCCAGCCGCTCCGGAAGACCACCTTCTTGCCGATAACGTCGTCGAGCACCTCCTGGCTCCCCCCCTGCGGGACGCGGGGGAGAAGCGCTTCACTGCACCAGCGGCATGCGTCCGCAAGGTGATAGGCCTCGTCGATCCCCAGGACGTTCTCCCTCCGCTTCGCGGTGCTGAAGACCGATTGCGCCGCCCACTTCATACCCGGGTCATGGAAGACCGAAGCCCCCTTTTCGAAGACTGCCACCAGACGGAGCCCCCCGGAGGGGCTGTTCCAGCCCGCGTCGCCGAAATCGGGGAGAGTCCCCGCCGGAGAGATGAGTCTCGTGTAATACTCCATGTAGTACCGCATCATCGACGATGAAAAAGCGCCGGAGTCGCCCGAAGCCGAGGCAAAAGAGAAGAGGGCGTGGAGCCAGACCGGATTGTAGTTCGATGCGTCCTCGATCTCCCAGTGCCGGAGATTGTCGGAGGCGAGGACCTCCGCCATTTTTTTCCACTTCGCCGCATGCGGATGCGAGGGGAGGGCCAGGGTTGCGTACATGAGCGCCTCCGCCCTCAGCATCGCGCGGTTGTGCGCGCCCCATTCAGGATGGCGGAATATGAAATCGATGCTCTGTGCGATCTCCCCCTCGATTTTCGAGCGGGTCGCATCAGCAAGCACGCCGCTCCCCCGCACGGAGAGATACGCCCGGACATACGGGGGGAGGAAGAAGAAATTGGAGAGGGATGGGATGCCGTCCTGGTATTCAACGCGAGAGGAGGCGTACTCCTTCGGCATCGAACTGCGCAGGTCGCCGTACGAACCGAGCAGCTGTGCGGCCCGCTCCGCGTACACGCGCTCGTGTGTTTCCTCGTAGAGGAACCCGAGNNTTCCATTGCGCAATAGCCGCGGGGTCTTCACTCCACCCCCTGTCGGCCGCCTTCCTGATTTCCTCCATGTACACCTGCCTCTGGGAGCGTGCGATCGGGAATGTGAAACAGCAAAGCACGATGAGCGTCAGGATATTTTTCACAGATCCTCCGGATATCCCATATCACGGTTGCAGCGGTGCGCTTCGTCGATCATCACCAGGTAATTCTCCAGGGGGACATAGCTCGGCACGGAGTTCCCGGAACCGACCGCATAACGCCCCCGTGCACCGCATGTCGTGACGAGGCGGTGCGTCTGGCGCCTGACGTCGTCGGGAGACCCCCCCGCAAGTATGTTGAGGTCGATCCCCCCAAGGACGGCGATCCTGCCGCCGTACCGCGCCTGGAAATCCTGCACCGGCACGATCCCGTCCTCGAACGAGTGTTTCCCGTCAATCCCGACGACCGAGATGAGGTCTTCCATCACCGCGTCCACTCTGCCGCACGAGTGGAGGAAATAGGGGAGTTTCTTCGCATGCGTCATCGCGGCAAACCTGGCATGCCAGGGAAGCACATACGTCCGGAGCACATCCGGGGCCACAAGAGTCGCAGATTTGTACCCCATGTCGTCGCCGGGAAAGACCGCGACCAGGTTGTCCAGGTCCAGTATGTGCGAGTAGAAGGCCATCATCAGCTCGCCCAGCCTGTCGGCGACGGCACGCACAAGACGGGGCTCCTCGTGCAGCGCCACCGAGAGACCCTCCATCGACATGATCCAGGAGAGATGCTCAAAGACTCCCCCCCCGTGGCATGCGATCAGGCCCATTCCCTCCGGCAGGTTCCGGCTCAGGTACTCGTATGCAAAAAAGTCAAATTCTTCCGCTCTGGGCCAGGGGTACTTTTCAAAATCCTCCCAGGACATTATCGCCCCGTGGTGCTCGTCCGCCCACAGTCGATCACCCGCCCTCGGCGGGACAGTTTGTCCCGGCACCGGCTGCGGGGCTGGATCAGCGCCAATGAGCTTTTTTTCCGGAAGAGGGAGGCTTTCTTCGTAGCGGATAAAGTCGTACCCCATCCGGTACCAGAACTGAATAAAATTGTCGAGCGATGCCCGGCGTGAATCCCTGTCCTTCCCGGGCGTTACCCACTGCCGCCCCAGCATCCTCTCGACGATCGGCTTCATCACGACGTCGTCCACGATGTATTCGATGAGCGGGACCCTGTGCGAGGCGCTCTTCCCCGCGAGTATGTCGACGAATTCCCGGGCGTCAGGCGCAGGGTGCTCCAGTGGAAGAGAAAGGGCGCGCATCGGATTCTCCGGTTGTCTCTGGTAGTTCAGGGTTTCACCGGACCAGGAGAGAGCCCTGGTCGTACGCGGCACAGAGGGCGGCGATGTCGCCGATGCTCTCTCCGAGCTGCGCCGGGACGATCTCACAGACTCTCCTGGCCTCGGGGAGAGATTCGGATTCAAATACCGCCTTCGCGGGCCGGACGAGCGCATCTCCCAGGCGCATCCCGATTCCGCCGAGTATGATCCGCTCCGGATTCAGAGTATCCGCAATTATGGCCAATCCCCGTCCGAGTCCCGTCGCCGCCCGGGAAAATACAGAGGCTGCCTCACGCGAGCCGGCCTGGTAGGCTTCATGGAGATCGATCACGGTCATCCCTTCCCCCCAGAGTGAAGGATACATCATGCGGGCCAGACGCGCAATGCCTGTCCCGCTCCCGTATCCCTCGAGCGAGCCACTCTTGCCGTAGCAGTCTGGCCCGTCTTCGGCGACCCGCACATGACCGATCTCCCCGGCCACATCGCTCGTCCCCCTGTAGAGCCTCCCTTCCAGTATCAGTCCCGCTCCGAACCCCGTCCCCATCGTCACGAACACAATGTTCCGGAATCCCTTCCCCGCGCCGAAATACCACTCCGCGAGCGCCCCGGCATTCCCATCGTGCTCCACGAACACAGGAACATGCATGTGGCGGGCGAGTATCTCCTTCAGGGGGATGTCGGTCCACCCGGGGAGGTTGGGGGGCGACTTGACGATCCCCCGGAGGACGTCGAGCGGGCCGCCGACAGACACGCTCACCGCGCCCGGAAGAGTCCCCATGTGTGCGACGACATGCGCGATCGACTCCAGCATGCGGGAGAACACGTCGTCGAAACCGCGGCCCGGCCCGGTGGCAAACTGCTCCCGGTGCACGACGACGCCGCGCCTGTCCCCGGCCACGACGGCGGTCTTCGTGCCGCCGATATCCAGACCTATGATCCAATCGCCTGCCATGAACGTCAGACTCAGAGACCGTAACTCGCTGGCGAGAAAAGGGTCCCGTAGCTTTCGATCATCGGGCCCATGAGATCCTCTTCCGATTCCGGAAGGGAACCAAGTTCGGATTCAATCCTGTTCAGCCACTCCGATTCCCGTTTCGGGAGAACCAGAAGACCCCCGCGGACCGCGTCCTTTATCAGATCAACGGCTTCCCGGGCAGCGGCGCACGTCCGCCGGTAAGGCGTCTCTTCCCGGATGATGGCCCCCGCAATACGGAGCGTGGATTCCGGGGAAAGGACCAGAGCCTGAGGGCTGAGATGGACGTCAGATTCGACAAGCATATCGCGGTACTGTCTCTCCTGGCCGCTCCGGAGTGCCTCGTTCATGACGCGGCAATCGTAGGCGAGGGATTCGAGGAACGCTTCCGGGGCTGATCCGGAGAGGAGCCTGACGTTCTGCACAGATTCGTTGCTCCAGAGATCGCACATGGATCCGGCAATATTACCGACCGGACTGAAATGTGCGCATGACGCCGACTTCCCTTCCATCGATATGGGAGCGCCGGTAATCGCCTTGATGACGGGTCCCTCGTACGCACAATCCTTGGAGGGCCCCACCGCCCCCCGTGAGAAGGCAACGAGGCTCCGGACGGCGGACGCTGCCCGGATGACGGCTGCGAGCACTTCCGGAAGCATCCCCTGAGAGGCAAGCTGCATCGCGGTATTCGCAAATCCGCACGCCGAATCCGCGCCGGGGACGACCCGGTTTTCATTGCAGATCCGTACGATGGCTCTCCAGAGAAAATCCATGTCACGCGGCGCCAGAACACCCAGGGCGAAGATCACGCCGTGTATGTCGCCGTAGAGGAGGGCCTGGTCGTGCACTTCCTTGCCGCCCACCGATTCGATCGAAAGGACATCCGCCCCCGCCCGCGCACACGCGACGATCGATGACTCAAGCGCTTCCCATGCCGGACCCTTCCTGAGGAGGGGGGGACGCACCATGTCCCTGATATCCGTGGGTGTAACGCGGAGGGCGCAGGGGAGTCCGATGTCATCGTGCGCCCGGCGGAGCGACTCATGAAGGAGCGCGACGATTTCCGCCCCCCACTCCGGATGCTCCGTCATGGGGGGAAGAAGCTCGAATTCCACCATGAGCCCCGGCAGATGTAATCGTGCGGCCGCGCGGCGTATCATCTCACCGATCTCGCGGTATTCAACCATGACGGCTTCCCACGTTTCCGCGGTGATGCTCATGGGCGGAAGTGTGAAGTTCAGCTCGGGGAAGACTTTACCTCCTCCCACCGTCAGGCCGAAGCCGCATGTGACCGGCCGGGGGGATCTGCCGAACGTGAAGCCGGAGACGCCGGGTATCAAAAGCCTGTCGTACGCAATCATTGCACCATCCGGGGTTTCAATTATTCGTGTATTCATCTGTCCTCGCAAATCCTTCGTTCATTGTTGGGAAATCAGACTCCGGACAACCGCCGCGGCCGCGTGCAGATCTTCGAGATCGATCCATTCTTCGGCCGTGTGTGCCTGCGCTATATCTCCGGGGCCGAACACGACAGAAGGGATCCCCGCCCCGTTGTAGATCCCCGCGTCCGTTGCATACTGTGCTGCCTCCACGGACGCTTCACCGCAGACGCCCGCGATCGCTCCGGAGAGGAGGCGGACCACGGGGCTTTCTTCCGGAACCTCCATCCCCGCGACAGCCAGGTGCGGAGGGTCGAACTCCCAGCCGGATACTCCTTCGAGGGCGCTGCGGACCGCTCCGAGGACCTCTTCCGTGGTCTCCCCCGGAAGCGTCCGGCGATCCACTTCCACCGTACACCGGTCCGGGACAATATTGACCGCCTCCCCCCCCTCAATGACCCCCGTGCTCAAAGAGGCGGGACCCAGGAGGGGATGAATCGCGGAACCTCTCAGAGCGTTCCCATATCTCTCAAGCCGGTCCAGCACATGCCCCATCGCGTATATCGCGTTGACGCCCCTCTCGGGGTATGCGGAGTGTGCCGCCACACCGCGCGTCGCGATCCGCCATCGGGTCACTCCTTTATGCGCGCGGACGATCCGGAGGCGCGTCGGTTCTCCCACAATCCCAAAGTCGGCTTTCAGACCATGCGCCACCGCGTGTCGTGCACCCGTGAACTGGTATTCCTCGTCCGCCGCCGCGATCACGATCACGTTACACCGCAGCCGCCCGCCGGCATCGAGGTGGGAACACACGCCATACAGGAAGGCCGCGAGCGATCCTTTCGTATCGCACGATCCCCTCCCGTACAGTCTTCCGTCCCTGAGTTCAGGGGAAAACGGCGGAATCGTCATCGATTCCGCCTGCACGGTATCACAGTGAGCCTCGAGCAGAAGCGTCTTCTCCGCTCCTGAGTCGATGAAACCCGTCACGTTGGGCCGCCCGGGAAGGACATCATTCACCCGGGTCCCCACGCCGTGCCGGCGGAGGTATGCGTCGACATACGCAGCCACCTCATGCTCCGAGTACCCGGGCCCGGTCTTTCCGCGCCCCATCGGGTTCACGCTCGGGATGGCAACGAGGTCCGCAAGGAGACGGACGAGCGGATCGGAAGTCATCTCCTCCTCGCCGTGTCGATCACCGGTATCGCGGCATGGCTCGCCGGGCCGGACGCTGCGATGAACGGGGTTTCAAAATCCAGTCCCGGGAACGAAGCCTTGAGAGACACAGGATTCCTTTCACGACCTACGGTTTGAAGACACGCTCGGCGATACGAAAGCGTCCGATCGCGGCTTCCGCCGGTTCGTAGCAGTTGCCGGTCCCGGCGGGTATTGATATCATCCCTTCCCGGACGGTGATGAGCGGTTCGATGACATCATCAATAAACCACCTGGCGGACGACTCCACGTCCGTGGGATACGAGAAATTCGGCAGCGTCGCCAGATGGAGGGTCTGCGCCCCGCCGATCCCCAGCTCCGGCATCGTCCCCGCCCAGACGGACATCCCCACCGATGCGCACAGGTCATGCACAGCGATCGCGTTCGCGAGCCCGCCGACGCGCTGTATCTTGATATTCACGAGCCGGCAACTTTTCATCCGAATTGCGCGCCGCACGGCCGCGACATCCTCCGCCCCCTCGTCAAGGCAGACCGGCGTCCTGATTTTCATTTGCAGGTCCGCATGCCCCCTGAGATCATTTCCCGGGAAGGGCTGCTCGATCATGACAAGTCCGAACGCGTCGAGCGAGCACAGGTGCGGGATATCCTCCCGGGCATAGGCGCCGTTCGCATCGACCATGAGCGGGATGTCTCCGAACCGCTGGCGGATCTCGCCAAGAGGGCCGACGTCCCAGCCGGGCTGGATTTTGATTTTCACCCTCTTGTATCCTTCGGCAAGGTACTTCTCGATTGTCCCGATCAGCGCCGGGATCCCCGTCGTGATGCCGACCGCCAGCCCCGATTCCACCGGCACATTGTACCCGCCGAGCAATTCGTACAGGGGCTTCCCTGCGGCCCGTGCCTCGAGATCCCAGAACGCCGTCTCGAGTCCCGCCCGCGCAAAGGGGCTTCCGCCGGTGCGTTCCAGCACGCGATTCACTGACGCGACGGAGTCCACTTTTGCGGCGAACGCCGCCGGGATGAGCCTTTCCGTCAAAAACTTCCAGACGGACGCGGGAGTGTCGTCGAAATAAAACGAGCCTGACATCGGGGAGGCTTCCCCCGTCCCGGCCAACCCCCCGGCATCGACGCGCACAAGTATCCCGTCTTTCTCGCTCACTTCCCCGTTGCTGTTCCGGAACGGCTTGACGAGCGGGATCCGGACGTGTGTCAGCGTGATACGCTCGACCTTCATCGCCGGCGCACCGGGTTGCGGCTGCCGGCGATCGGACCGGACCGGACCTCAAACTGTGCGACGTGCATGGCACCTCCCGGCGGGCGTTGATGGATTCATTGTACCTTTCGGGGGATCCTCAGAGCCGGATACACACGGTGACGATGCCCCCCGCCGGGACATCGAGCCGGACGGACGCGCCCCGGGAATCGCCGGTGACGTCCGTCTCCCCGGTTACATCCTCATTCAAATTCACTAGCAGCGCTTTCTTCACGGGACGCGCACACCGGAGAACCCCTTCCACACCGGCCGGCCCCGGGTTATACACCCGGACGATGATCCCGGTCCCGTCTTCCGATTCTTTCACCGCACTCAGCACGAGCGGCCCCCCCTCCAGGGCCAGCAACGAGGACTCCAGCGGGAGAGGCGCACTGTTCTTCCTGCGGAGCGGCATCAGCGGAAGGTGGAACCTCTCGCTTTCCCGGGTGACGAATTCGCCCCAATCCGGCTCGTCCGGCCCGTGCGGCAGCAGCGCATACCGGAACGAGTGGATCCCCTGGCACTGGGCGTCCGGTGTATCGTTGTCCCACCCCGCCTTCCCCCCGGGGCGGGTGATGAGATCGTCACCCGCGAGCCTCCCGACGCACCGGAGAAGCGTGAGCGCCAGCGTTCCTCTCCCGTCCAGTTTCAGTTCATACTCCGGGAGGCCATATGCGAGGAGCGTCAGGGAACGGTCTTTTCCGGAGATCGTGACGAAACGCTGCATCGGCGCGACCTGCGCCGGGTGCTCGATCGTGAAACTCTCCAGGTCGTATCTCCTCTGCACACGCTCCACGATGCAGAATTGCGAGTCGGCACGGACACGATCGGTCCGGATCCCCGCCGGGAAGAGGACGCGGAGCCGGTGATCCAGCGCCCGGTTGTCCACGGTCGTCTCACATTCCACGAAGCGCGACCAGGCGCCCAGCGATATGCGTGTCGTGACCGGAATTGTCACAGTCTTCTTGCTCCTGCTCTTCCTGTCGGGGGCGGCCGAGACCGGCAGCCGGAGCGTCGCGTGCACCAGCAGTGCGGCCCGCAGGGGGCCCCGTTCCTGGACCGTCACGCGCGCACGGGTTTTCCCCGACCGGATGACCACGTCGCGAGCCGGGTAGGAATAATTGTATTCATCCCCGACATCACCGGAATCCTCGAAGACGTTCAGTCCCGCGTATCGCATCCCTCCGGTCTTGTCGTAGAGGGTCATGACACCGCGTGAGTCCACGGTGACTCTGAGGAACTGGTTCTCGACAAAATCCTTCCCTGCCTGTACGGACCGTGCGGCAGTGCGGGCCTTTTTTCTTTTCTCGATTCGGAACCCCCTGAAGCCGAGTGGCGGGACGTCCCTCGCATCGACGAGTATGCTGAACGTGTCCGCAAATGTCTGGCGGGGATAATTGTAGTGGCTGCAGGTGATGTCGTATCCCTCCCCCCGCCGGATGAGCTGGAAGGGGACCTCGGCCCCGGAGGCGTCAAGCAGTGCAAGGCTCCGGACGGGGGGGAGATCCGGATCCACCACCACGTCCGGATTCAGTCCGACGACCACGTCCCTGCGGAAGAAGCGCACCTCCGCCTCCGCAATCTCAGTGCGTGCGAACGGGGAAGGATTAAAGAGGAAAACATACCTGTCGTCCCCCGAGGCCATGTCGTCGTACGGGAGTATCTGCTCGAGGGAGGTACCGACGACCGCTCCGCCGATATCCTGGACGGCCGCGAAGCGCGTCATCATCTCCCTGTGGACGGGATCGATCGAGCAGCCGCAGATGCTGTCATGCGGATGGTTCTTCATCAGCGTCGCCCACCCGTGACGCAGGAGCGGGGACTGCGAGCGCCCTCCCGAGGCGCAGGCGAGCGCGTTCAGCGGCTCCGCGTAGCGCTGGAGGAGCATTTCCGATTTCCAGTTTGCCTGCTTTATGTACATTCTGCTGGAATAGACGCCCCCCAGGACGACGAACGCGTACCGGTATCCGAACCGGAGCTCCCCTTCGACGACAGGGATTTCGACTTTTGAATTCCCCTCGATCTCCTCCCTCACCGCATCGGCATAACGCTCCACCGTGCTGTGCTCGAATGTCCCTTCAAATGATTTCCGGAGCAATGCGAGCGTGGCGGGAATGTTCGGGTCGGGCCAATGATGGTCGCCGCCGTTCATGAGGAGCCGGTGGGAGGTGGTCGCGCGCCGGTCGAGCTCCTCTTTCAGGGGGGCGAACCGGGCGATGATCTGAGGGTCCGTCTCCTGGTGAAAATACCCTGCGCTGTAGCCGTGCCGGAAGAGATGGATAAGAAGCGCCCGGGTGCCGTCGGGGGCCTTCCACCAGTACTCGGACGTCTGCTCGCCCGGTTCCCCGCCAAACCCCCTGTAGACGAGCGCGGTCCCGATGCCGAACCCCCGGAGTATTGCCGGCATCATGGCGATGTGGCCGAACGAATCAGGGATGTACCCCACGGTCATCGTCTTGCCGAACGAGGCTGCCATGCGCGTCCCCGTCATGAGGTTGCGCACCGTCGATTCCCCGCTGACAAGGAACTCGTCGGGGAGGACGTACCACGGACCCGTGACGATGCGTCCTTCGCCGACCAGCCGCCGGATCTTTTCGCGCTTCCCGGGACGGACAGCGAGGTAGTCCTCGAGAACGACGGTCTGTCCGTCGAGCGTGAAGTGACGGAATTCCCCGTCGCGCCGGAGCAGATCGAGAAGGTCGTCGATCATGTCCACGAGCATCGCGCGGAACTGCTCGAAGCTCTTGTACCATTCCCTGTCCCAGTGGGAGTGGGAAACGATATGATATGTCGGTTTCATGATCTCCGATATTCTTTGACAGGCCGGATTGCCGTCGACGCTCCGACTGCGGAGAGGCTCGATGCCGCCACCGCATTCCCGAGCGCCGCCGCGGCAAACGGGTCCGCGCCCGTTATCAGTCCTGCGACGAATCCCGCGACGAACGCATCCCCCGCCCCTGTGGCGTCCACGACGCTCCGGACCTTGCGCGCAGGAATCCGCTTCGCCTTCCCGCGCCAGGAAAGATAGCAGCCGTCAGCGCCGAGCTTGACACCGATAACCCCGGGGGCACCGGCGTCCGTGAGCGCCGCAACGATCCGCGCAGGGGTCGTTTCCCCGGTGATAACAGCGGCCTCATCGTAACTCGGGAGAAAGTAGTCCACGAGCGGGAGGAACGAGGCGAGCAACGTGTCATCCCGCCGGGGCGCCCCCGCGGTGTCGAGGAGCACCGGGATGCCGGTCTTCAGGTGGATCGCCCGGAACAACCTGCCGAGGTGCCTGTCACATTCCGGCAGAAGCCCGTAGTAGCCGAACACGAGTATCCTCCCCCGGCGGATGACGTCCATATGCGTGAGCAGGTCTTCGACCCGGAAGTTCGCCATGCACCCGCGCGCATGGAAAAACGTCCGTTCCCCGTTCTTTTCGACCCCCACAATCGTCGAGGAGGTCTGTCGCGTGTCGTCGAGGACGAGACCCGCGGAGGCGATGCCGTGCATCTCGAGCTGGCTCCTGAGGAACCCGCCGAACGTGTCATTCCCCACCCGCGTCACGGCCCCGACCCGGAAACCGAGCTTCGCCAGGTCGATCCCGACGTTCGGGACGTTTCCTCCAGTGGTCATCGTGATCGAGGCGATCGACTGCATCCCGCCGGGTTTCGGCGGCCTGCGCAGGTCGACGGGGAGCCCGATAACATCCACGACGGAGAGGCCTGCGACAACGGCGTCAAGGTCGCGTACCGATGAGGAGGAAGGGAGGTTCATGCTATTCGGTGATTGTCAGTTTCTGGAAGTCGAGATCGAGCTTCTGTTTGCCGTGCGTTATCGAGAGCTTCTGGCTCCCGACGCTTGCGTGGAGAAACGGGCCGTCGAACAGAGGNNTCATCCTGTCGTTCCCGGGGGTCGTGTATTCCACGCTGACGTCGCCGGGCTTAAGCACCGCCTTCGGCCTCCGCGCCCGGAGCGCGGCGCAGAACTTCTCGAACGAGCCAATTTCGTCTTTCGAGCGGACTTCCACAACCTCGCCGTTCTGGAGCCTGTGGCTGCGGAACCGCCAGTTGCCGGTCTCCTTGCTCCTGTCGATGTCTTCCGGCCTGCCGATCGCGTTTTTCGCCTGCCCCGGCGTGTCATGCTCCTCGATCCACTCCCCTTCCTGCAAGGGGTACCAGCCGATGTACGTGTCCCCCGCCTTGCAGAGTATCCAGCCGGAGGGNNAGGACGATGAGCGTGTTCCGGTTCTGGAATGTCCTCTCATAGGGGGAGCCGCCGGTCCACTTGTCCGGATTATTGTAGGTGCTCTTCGAGGCGACGACATCGGCGATCAGGGGCTTGATCTCTTCGGGGAAGAACATGCCGAGCTCGTAGCTGGACCAGTAGGGATGGAGCCCGAATATCGTCGTGTAGGGACGTCCGTACGTGTAGCGGACCCCCCAAGTGTGTATCTGTATCGGCTGGAGGAGACCACCCTGGAGCGAGCCCAGGCCGTAGTCTTTTGTCACGTATGTGTACTTGTACACCGGGGGGTTTTTCTCCTTCCCGAACCGGATGACGTTCCGGACTCGCTTCCTTTCACGTTCGACGTAAGAGTGGGAACGGTCCGTGGCGATATCATAGATGATCTGCGGGATGCGGTAGTCACCAAGGGCCGGAAGGAGAACCCACCCCGACTGGGTCGGCTCGCCCGTTCCGAAGAAGAGCCACGCGTAGGCGGAGGCCGGAGAGAGGAGCGGCTTGTATACCGCCGGCTGGTATATACGGCTGAACCCTCCCAGGTACTGACCGTCGAGCTGCTCATCGGCGAAATCCACGAGCAGGTAGTCGAACATCATCTTCCCCCGTTGCTTCATCTCCGGATCCTGCGCGAAGTCTGCCAGGAGCGACATCGAGATCGCGTACTCCGCGAAGTAGTCGGGTGAATCGAATTCCCCCTGTCCGATCGTCGTGGCTATCGTCATCCAGTGTATCAGGTACTCTTTCGCATCGGCCCTGTTCTCGTCGGAGCTCTTCCCGTTGTACCATTCGGATCCCGGGAGACCGGGCCACTGCTCGCTCGCCAGAAAGAGCGTCGAGTAGTACATGGCCCAGTGATTCTCCGTATCCCCCCTGTACGGCGCATAAGTCTTCCACGCGTTCCGCACGACCGCTTTCGTTGCCGGGGACATCCTGTCCTTCCCGTGAAGGTACGTCCCGATACAGGGGAACATCCAGAACATGTCTCCCCTGGGCTCCTTCAACAAGGCGACGAAAATGCTGTCGGCGGTGCGGATGTCCTTCCCGTGTGCATAGCGGGCCGCCGCGGAATAGTAGCCCCCTGCAAGCGTCGTGTCGTAGTACGAGCATATGTATTGCGCCCTCTGCTCGTACCCTTTGAGATACTCCGCACGTGTGACACCCGTCCCGGCGGCAGCCCCCGCCAGGAGAGGGGGGGGAGGGGCAAGACATGCACATGCGATAAGTGTGAGAGCGATTCTTCTCATGATTCCGTTCCGATCAGAAAGTGGCTATGACAATATTCCATACCTGTGCGCCGGTGAGTCCCGCGTTCTTCCATGTCGCGCCGCCGTCCCCGGAGGTGTACACTCCTCCCCACAAGGTTGCTGCATACAGCCGGTTGTGGTCCAGGGGATCGACCCCGATCCCGTGGACGTTCAGATTACCAAGCCCTTCGTTCATCCTTTTCCAGCTCTTCGCGCCGTCGAGGGACTTATACACCCCCGTGACGTACCCCCCCGCGTAGACGATCTCCGGGTTGACCGGGTCGAATACGACCGAGTAAAAGGTCATGTGGTCGACCCCCGATTCGCTCCGCGTCCAGATCTTCCCGCCGTCGTGAGAGACGTACAGCCCGTAATTCTCCGTCCCTGCGATCAGAAACGAGGCGTCGGCGGGGCTCTGCGCAATGACACGGGTGCCGGAGACGCTTAGACCCATCCTTTCCCAGCGCCGGGCGCCGTCGCCGCTGGAAAACAGGCCGTCCTCCGTGACGCAATAGAGGCGCCCCTCTCTTCCCACGATGAGGGATGGGGTAAAATACGAGGTCAGCCCCTTGTTCATTTCCTGCCACGTGGAGCAGCCGTCGGTCGTCTTGAATATGCCGTACGGGGTGGAGCAATAGACCGTGTTCGTGTCGGCCGGATCAGGGACGACGCACATGACCTCTGTTATTTTCCAGCCGGTCGTTATCTTCCATGTGATTCCCCCGTCGCGCGAGAGATGCACGCCGTTCCCCGCAGCGATGTACACCACGCGCCCTTTCGACCCGGGGGCCAGGGCGACACCGAACGCACGGATAGTCTTTGCCCCCGTGTGACCCCAGAGGGTATCATCCCCCGGTTGCCGGACGAAAACACCTGTCTGGGGATTGGCCGCCCCCACGACAAAAAGACGTGTCGCGGTCACGGCGGCGAATACAGTAGTCTTCTGTGACGGGACCTGACCCGCCAGCCGGGGCGGGGCAAGTGCAACGAGGAACAACAGAGCGAAGAAGGTCAGTCGGTATCTCATTGTCTTTATGTGATTTATGGGTAGAGTTCGATCTGTTTCACCTGCGCGCCGTTCATCCCCGCGTATCGCCACGTGGCCCCCCTGTCGAGCGATTCCATGATCCCCTGTCCGACGGTCCCGACGAGCAGATGGTCCTGGTCCGCGGGATAGACAAACAGGGAATAAATCGCTTCGACACCAGGTGCGGACCAGGCCTGAAGCCACGAGACTCCCTCGTCGGTGCTCCGCCAGATCCCCGTCTTCCATCCGGCGGCATATATGTCGGCTCCCGTTCGCGATGCGCGAAACGTGTAGACGGTCGCGGAATCGAGACCACGCACGGCGGACCAGGTCTTCCCCCCGTCCGCCGTACGCCGGATCCCGCCAAGCTCCCCCGCAGCGATTAACACGTCGGGATGCCCGGGGATCTGAAGGAGGGCGAGAACCTGCTCGACCCCGGTCCCCATCGCATGCCAGTGTTCTCCTGCATCGGTACTCTTAAAGAGGTCCGTCTCCGTCGCCGCGTAGAGTGTCCTCCTGTCCCGGACGTCCATCACTATCCGCTGGATGAACCAGGTCGGGATCCCCTCCATTTTCTTCTCCCACGTTGTCCCGTCGTCGGTTGTCTTGAAGACGCCGAACGGGGTCGCCGCGTATATCACCGATGAATCGACCGGATCGGGAACCACGCAGAGTATTTCCTCCGTGCGCCATGACGTGAGTATCCTCCATGTCGCCCCCCCGTCCGTGGATCTGTGGACGCCGTTCCCGGCGGCGACATAGTATCTTCTCGTCCTCCCGTTGTCAAAGAACGCGATGCCGAACGTCAGCATCGACGACCTCGAAATGCGGGTCCAGACGGTGTCCCGGGATCCCCGGACGTAGACACCGTATCCACCGGTGGCACTTCCCGAGACGCTCCCCCGGACTATGAACACGGCCGCGAACAGCCGGGCTGCGCCTGCCGTATCAGGAGGGGCGGTTCGTCCCGCCTGCAGCGCCGCCGGCGCCGTGACGGTTCGCCCCGCTACGACAGGCGGGACAGTTTGCCCTGATGCGNNCGGCTGAAGCAGCGTGAGTGTCACGGCCAGCGGGAAGAGCGTGCGGAGGATCAATATCCACCTCGTTCATTCATTGCGTGTTATTCACACAGAGACGTCAATCCCCCGTTCGAGCTCCCCCGGAGTGAATTGTCCGAGCGGACGGTCATTGACGATGACGGAATAGCTCCGGTCCGGGATGGCGCCGAATTTCACGTGAACCGTCCGGTGCACACCGACGTTGTCGAGCACTGCGAAGCGTATGACACCATCCCCGGCGTGCAC
>PMND01000124.1:0-8197 GCA_003161955.1 Ignavibacteriota bacterium
TCATCGGCCAGGATCACCGGCCCGCCGTTCATGAGCGCGCGGGCGATGCTGACGCGCTGTTGCTGGCCGCCGGAGAGCTGGCTGGGATGATGTTCCAGCCGGTCTCCCAGTCCGAGCTCCCGCAACAGGTCGCTGGCGTGGGCCGCCCGTTCTGATTTCGCCATGCCGCAGTAGACGGCGGGGACTTCCGCGTTTTCGACGGCGCTGAGATCGGACATCAGGTTGTAGCGCTGGAATATGAAGCCGAATGTATCGCGCCTCAGCGCTGCCAGCGCATCGCCGTTAAGGCTTGCGGCGTTGATGCCGCGGATGGAGTATGTGCCGACCGTCGGCTTGTCGAGACATCCGATGATGTTCATGAGCGTGGACTTGCCGGAGCCCGATGCGCCCATGATGGCGACAAACTCGCCGCTCTGAATCACCAGGCTCACTTCTCTGAGCACGGTCAGGGGCTCCCCCCCCGACGAATAGGTGCGGCTGACGTTCTTCAATTCAAGCAGTGGCGACGGCATTATGGTCCTTTCCGGGTGCTTAGCGCGCTTTTCGTGTTGCCCCCTTCTGCCGCAGTTTGCCCGATGACGACCCGCTCCTTTTCCATGAGACCGTCCGTGACCTCTGCTGATATTTCACTCTTGATGCCGATCTTGATTGTGCGCGACTCGACTTTCCCGTCGTCTTTCAGCACCTGGACCCTGGCCTCTGTCCCTTCGCCGGCATTGCCAATCGCGGCGGCCGGTATCAGCAAGACGCCCTTCACCCGGGCCAGGACAATGAAGACCTGTGCGGTCATCTGAATTTTCAGTTCACGCTTCGGGTTCGGGATATCGAACAGCACGTCGTAGAACACCACATTGTTGATGAGCTCTGGTGTGGGGAGGATCTGCCTGACGGTGCCGTTCCAGCGGACGGAATCGCCGAGGATTGTGAAATAGACGTCCAGTCCGGGCTTGACCCGGACAATGTCGGCTTCAGAGACCTGCGCCCAGACCGTCACCGTGTCGATATCGCCGATCCGCAGTATGTTCGGTGCCGACTGATTGGCGTTGAGTGTCTGCCCTTCCAGAAGGCTTATGGAAACGATTTCGCCGCCCATCGGCGCCGTGATTTTGGTATACCCCAGGTTGGCTTTGCCGGTGTTGACCGCCGCGGTAGCTTCCTTTATCTGTGCGGTGAGCGAAGCGGCGTCGGCAAAAGCGACTTTGTAAGCAGCCCGGGTGATGTCACGGTCGTTGGCGGAAATCAACTCGTGCGCATAGAGGGTATCGTTGCGGTCCGCCTGCAGCGTGGTGAGCGCCAGTTGTGCCTGTTTCAGCGCGTGCTGTGAGGTCATGTTGTCGAGGGCTGCTCTGTCAGAGGCGAGCGCCGTAGCCGCCAGGATCGGATCAATTTCCGCGAGCAGCTGGTCCTTCTCCACCTGGTCGCCGCGCTTGACCTTCAACGATTTGAGCTTGCCGGACGTCTGGGCGCCGACGTCGACATAATTGAAGGGCTGCACGATCCCCGCCGCCACGACAGTGCTTTCCACATCGCCGCGTTCGACGGAAGCGGTGGAATAGCGGACGGTGGCTTTGCCGAACGTCCAGTGGTAACCGAACCAGCCCGCACAGGCGACGATGAGCGCGGCGATGAGCCATATGCTGCGCCGGTGCAGGAGGGCCCGAAGCTTTGGGTNNCCTGGTTGTTGCCGGCGCTGTGGGTGTGGGTTCCGGGGCGGTGCTTGTTGGTTCCATTGTCGTATCTTCCTGTTCTTTATTTCATACAGTCTCGGAGCCATTCCGGCGGCCAAATCGCCCCGTGGAAGCCGATCGGGCGGTCTCATTCACCTCTTGAACGCTATCACTGAACGTGCTGCAAAGACATCCCCCGAAGGAGCGAAGGAGTGGCTGATCCTTCCCCGGATGTTTAGTCTAGAATCCCCACAGGAGCCAGCTTTTCTTCGCCTTTTCCGTGAGTTTCTTGAAATCGGAGGAGCCGTCTTTCAAATTGACCAGAATGGAATCGAATTTCTGCGCGACGGTTTGACTCATCAACAGCCTTCCTATTGTCCCCTTTCCCGCCTGTATATTCCCGGTGATCCTGGCCAGGTCATTTGTGATGTCNNTCCGCCTGTCCGCCTGTTCCGGGGGTTATGACAAGGATTTTGTTCCCCATGAGTCCCTCCGAGCCGATGCTTGCAACCGCATCCTTCTTGATGAACTGCCGTGTCCCTTCACCGATGAGTATTTCCACTCTCACGGATGAATCGCTCGCTATCCTGATGTTGTCCACGGTCCCGACATTGATTCCTGAGAACCGGACGTTGTTTCCCTCCTGGAGTCCGGCAACGTCCCTGAAGACACCGCTCACGCGGAATGTCCTTTTGAATATCTGCTGCTTCTCGCCGATAAAATAGATCCCTAAGATCAGTACCGCTACTCCTAGGGAGATGAAAACTCCCAGCTTGATGGTACTCCCCGCGTCTTTTTTCATGTTATGGAGTCTGACGTTTTGTCTGAAATGTTATTCAAAGAACGATCGTACCCACGGATCTTTGGAGCCTTTGAGATCGGCATATGAACCCTCTGCCACGCAAATCCCCTCTTTGATCACGATGATCCGGTTGGCCGTTCGCCGGGCGCATTCGATATCGTGGGTGATGATGATGGAGGACGTATTATAGGTGCGCTGTACTTCGCGAATGAGCGCGCTTATCTCTTTTGAAGTTATGGGATCGAGTCCCGCCGTCGGTTCGTCATACAGCATAATCTCGGGTTTCAGGATAAGCGTTCTGGCCAATCCGAGTCTCTTACGCATGCCGCCGGACAGCTCTGAAGGCGTCTTCTCGATGGCGTCGGCGAGTCCCACGTTCTGCAATGCCTCTTTGACAAGCATGTCCATTTGATCCTGCGAGAGCGAGCGCAGTTGCCTCCTGAGAGGGAACTCAAGATTGTCTCTGACGGTCATGGAATCATAGAGGGCGCTGCTCTGAAAGAGGAAACCTATCCTTTTCCGTATTTCCATCAGCTCCTTTTCCTTGAGTTCGGCGGTATTGCGTCCGAATATGAGGAGCTTTCCCTCGTCAGGATCGAGCAGTCCCACGATGCATTTGATGAGGACCGATTTGCCGGTTCCGGATTGCCCGAGTATGACGAGGTCTTCCCCCTTGTTGACCACCAGGTTAATGTCCTGGAGAACACGGTGATCCCCGAAAGATTTCTTGAGATGTTCCATTGCAACGACAGGGCCGTTTTGCGTCGTATCCTGTTCACGTGTTATTGCCCCTGGGTCCGCTGGCATGCTTTCCATGGCGCGATTCAATATTGAAACAGGCTTGTGATTTGCACCGCTATCATGTCGATGATGAAGACCATGAGCGAGGCGAACACCACGGCGGTGTTGGCCGCTTTGCCGACTCCTTCTGTCCCTTTGTTGGAGTTGTACCCCTCGAAGCATCCGATCAGCCCGACGGCGAAACCGAAGAAGAACGTCTTGATGAACGCAGGGATAAAATCCTTGTACTCGAGACTTTGAAATATCTGTGAAAGATACAGATGTGCGCTTACGTCGCCGCGCAGGTTGACGCCGACGTATGAACCAAACAGGCCGATGGCGTCCGAAAAGACGACAAGGAGCGGAAGCATCAATGTTGCTGAGACCACCCTCGTAACGACAAGATACTTGAACGGATTGGTCCAGGACACCTGCATCGCGTCGATTTGTTCGGTGACATTCATCGAGGCAAGCTCCGCCCCGATCCCCGATCCCACCTTTCCCGCGAAGATGAGCGCGGTGATGACCGGTCCTATTTCCCGTATAATCGAGACTGCAACCATGGCAGGCAGCCACGAATCCGCTCCGAACTTTGCCAGAGTGGGCCGTGATTGAATTGTCAGCACGAGGCCGATGATGAACCCCGTCGTCGCGACAAGGGGGAAAGACTTGTAGCCGATCAGAAAAGATTGTTTCGTCAGTTCTTTGAACTCGTACGGAGGGTGAAACACCTCTTTGAAGAAGCGCAGAGTGAACATCGCCAGTGAAGATAGTGTCAAAAAAGGCCTGGTGAATGCTGAGGGCTCATGCGGGTTCATCGGGGGCTGTTCCACCTCCAGTTCCGGATTTCCGGCATGTCTTCGCCGTACGTGTCGATGTACTGCTTGTGGTCCACCAGCTTGTCCCTGAGCTGCTGCTTCAGGTAGATTCCCCTGTCCCCGGTCTGCGGCAGACGGTCGATAGTGTCGATCACGAGGTGAAAGCGGTCCAGATCGTTCAACACTGTCATGTCGAACGGTGTGGTGATTGTGCCTTCTTCCTTGTAACCGCGGACGTGGATGTTGTCGTGGTTGGTGCGCCGGTATGTCAGCCGGTGGATCAGCCACGGGTAGGCGTGGAATGCGAATATGACCGGCTTGTCCTTTGTGAAGAGCTCGTCGAAATCCACATCGCTCAAACCGTGCGGGTGCTCGGATCGGGGCTGCAGCTTCATGAGATCGACCACGTTGACAACCCGGATCTTCAGGTCGCTCAGACGCTCGCGCATTATCGAGACGGCTGCCAGGGTTTCCAGAGTGGGTACGTCCCCGCAGCACGCCATGACGACGTCGGGCGCAGCCCCCTGGTCGTTGCTGGCCCACTGCCAGATGCCGATCCCTTCGGTGCAGTGCCTGACCGCGGCATCCATGGTCAGCCACTGCGGCGCGGGGTGTTTCCCCGCGATTACGAGGTTGACGTAGTGGCGGCTGCGCAGGCAGTGGTCCGTCACCGACAACAGGCAATTTGCGTCCGGCGGAAGGTAGACGCGCACGATCTCGGCTTTTTTGTTCATGACGTGGTCGATAAAACCGGGGTCCTGGTGCGTGAATCCAATGTCCGCGTCGGGCTTGCGGAGGTGGACGAAGCAGGAAGAGACAAAGCAATCCACAAACCCGTCCAACCCGAATGTGCGGATGCGGTGAGAATTCAGTTCCCGTGCCTCGTTGCTGACCGCGATGATCTTCAGCCCGAGCCGGGTCCTGAGCCGAACGACAAGCTCGATCATCCCGGGATAAGCCTTCGATTGCGCGAACATAAATCGGCGAAACTGAGCACGGGTGAACGGCCGCTTCATAAAAAAGACGACCTGATCAAGATACTCATCCAGGGAGAGTTTCCCCTCCTCGTAGGTGTCGAAGGTCCGGTGATGCCGGTCCTCCATCTCCCTCGGTGCCAGCCTGAAGTTCGCCGCCGCGCTTTTGCGCGCATGACGATCCCATCCGTCTGTGAGTGTGACGCCGCCGATATCGAGAAACAGGCATGTGCATGGGGCCGGCTTATTCATTTGCCGATGTGGATCCTCAAAAGTGAATCAAGCAGCCCGAAAATGTTCAACAGCCACAGCACAAGCGCGATCACAACGACGGCGTTCAGGATCTTCTTTATCGTCTCCTGCATCGGTATGTAGCTGTTTACGAGCCACAGCAGTACGCCGACCACAATCAGGACGATCACTACCTGGAGTAAAGGCATCGCGGCCTCCTTGGTTGTTTGGTTATGGTGAGATACCCACTTGTGCGTTGATCAGAAGGCGTGCTCTCCTTCCGAGAGGAAAGAACTGTGTCAGTTCCAGACCGGCGATGATTCCCTTGAAGAATCCGAGATCGTGTATCCTTGTTAGTTCCACCAGGTCCAGGAACCCCGAGAACGCAAAACCGCCCCGTCCGACCCCTACATCGATCGGCGAGTTGACCCCGAACGTTCCCGCTCCGAAACTGACCGGGAATCGATTCCCCGATTCCGCGTCGACGTAGTAGAACCGCAGCATCGCACTCGTGTTCCCGTACTCAATGGTGTCCCTTGCCTGCGTATCGTACAGCACCTTGGGGATGCCGAGCGAGAACCCGATGTCGAGCGTCGGGCCCCGCACGCGGAAATAGCGCGTGACCGAGTTCGCGCCATCGTGCCCTCCGATCCGGATTGTGTAGTCCGGGTCGATGTTCACCCTGACAATAGCCCAGGCAGGCAGGGTGTCCAGCGGCAGGCGGACCTGGTCAAGTTCTGCCGTGCTGATTGCAGCATAGGCACCGTAGGCCGTACGGTACTGGATGAACATTGCCCTGTCCCGTTCCGGGTCGCCATGGCTCCGGAACGTCAGGACCCGACGCTCGAACGATTGCGCCGTCGTGCCGTCCCGCAGCACCACCGTCGTCCTGATCGTGACGAACTGCGGTCCCATCCGGAGCCGGATACTGTCCCGGCGAAAAACGACATAAAGTCCCCGTACCTGTTCGCCGACGAGCGTCGCAGCCGTCCGGGGATCGCTGCTCCCGTCCAGCGGGACGATGTTCACGTACCTGCTGAGCTGCTCGATGCCCTGATACTCTTCGACCTGCACAAAGCGGGCCGTCTCGTACACAAAACGCTGGCCTCCAGCGTCCACAATCCTGAGGAGGATTCGGTATGATCCCGGCGTGACAGTCTGGGGAATGACCCCGATGTAGTTGTTGTGTCCGGCAGGTGAGAACTTTAGTCCCTCGATGCCGACTGCCGGAGTGACGCTCGACGTTCCCGTGGTGTCCTCCCGTTGGATACGGAGGCGAAGGGTGTCGTCGGGAAAGTACACCGGCTTGTCGGTGAACACGAGAATCGTCTCATCGAGTACCGCCCGGATGGGGAGCGCAGGCCTGTCCGGTGCCTGTGCACGCATGGTACCGGCAATGCAGACCCACAGCAGACAGGGTGTCAGAAACTTCAGCATCTCGTTTCTCTCAGGAAGACACTCCTCACCTCCGCTGTCCTTTCAGGGTTGATCGGGATCTGTCAGAGCGTGGTTACTTTGGTCTCCCGGGATGGATTTCCTCCCCCGCATGGAGAAAGTGTTCCCTCACTTTCGCCGCAATCTGGTGGTCCGTCATCTTATCCACGGTCTCAATGCCGACGACGTGCGTACCGGGAGATTCCACGCTGAGGCGTGTTTCGAGCTCCCCCTTTGCTTCACCGGGACCAAGGATGAGAATGGAGCCCGCATCGTGAAGGACCGCTATGACTTTTGCATAATACTCTTTGAGATGGTTGGTAAACCGGTGCTCGATCTGGTCCTCGGGTTTTCCTCCGGCATATCGGACATGTTGTTCCATGCCGGAGTCGATGGAGTGCATCTCCTCCACGCCGTCCTGTATGCGCACAATCACCGCTTTCTTGTGGTCTATCCACACGCCGGCGTTACTTGTCATGGACTTCTCCTTTGTCTGAAGGTGATGAAGCGTGCAGGGACCTGCCGGTGGCAGGCCGCGCTTCCAGAAGGAACATCACTGCAAAGACGACAGCAAAGAGCGCGAGAAGCAGCTTGTTTCTCTTCGTCTGGTGCATGTGTCACTGACCTCCCTGTTGTGGGGTGCTCTTTGCACGCTCCGTTTCGTGCTCCATCGCGGCCAGGTGGGTGTAGTAGTCGGGGATCTCGTTGAGATGCGCCAGTGCGAGTTTCCCCGTCGCCGCGGGTTGATCGTGGGTGACGTCCGTTGCCGGGTCTCGTCTGCCGTGTTCAAGCTCGTGATTCAGGCCCATCCTGAACTGCTCAACCCCGAACTTGTCCCAGGGTATCCCCAGTTCATTGCCGATCCGCTCCGCTTCGGCGAGAGTAAACAGTTTCTTCTCGCCCGCGTCCTTTCTTCCCTGGACGTATTCCATGATTTCTTTCTTCGAGAGCATTGGAGAACCCTTTCCTGTTGTGGAGTCGTATCAGGCGGTCCGTACGTTCTTCCTGCTGATCACGAAAAGGGCCCCCCCGATGACCATGACGCCGATTCCGACGTACGGCTGCCAGTTCACAGAGTGTTCCTTGTCCGCGGTAATGTGTATGTCCCCGAGATCCACGACCTTCTCCTTTGTGAAATAGGTGAAACCCGTGTACAGGGTCATTAAAAGACCCGCGATGAGGAGGATAACTCCTGCAGTTCTCATTGTCNNTACGCAACAAAGCCGATGCCTCCCACCCGGGCATCGGCCATGTTGATCGCGTGAGTCCCGTATTCAGGCCCGCAGCATTTGCTCTGCCAGATGGAACGCCTTTAACTTCAATTGCTCTCCCCGTCCGAACCAGATTGAATTCAACGGGTTCGTCGGATCGCCGCTCAGCATCATGTGGTCCGTGTACTCTGTGACGCTGTTCAATGCACCCCACAATGTCCCCCGGGAGAGCTCGGCGCCTCGGCCGGAATCATGCAGCCGGAGCACGCTCTCCCTGAAG
>PMND01000124.1:8218-27987 GCA_003161955.1 Ignavibacteriota bacterium
CGTCGTTGTCAGGCTGTTATTGCAGACGGCACGGATGGGAGTGAGCTTCACGCGGACACGCGAGGTTCCGTTGCCACTGCTGGTGAGGAGGAGATATTTGTTGACGATGTCGTTGCGGTGGACCTTGATGTATCCCGGGAGCTTCGCGAGGATCCAGACGCTGTCACCGAGACCATGGATGCCCGCGGTCTCATAGACGGCCTCCCGTTGTGCAACAAGCGCGTCAAAAAAAGCAAAAGCGTCGCCGCTCTGTAGGGGCGCGTCCCCCGTTCCGGTGAGACCCCGCTCGTTCCCGCTCTCCTGCCTGGCCGATGCTATTGCCTCTCGTGCGGTCCGGGGGTGATTCAGCTCTACTCCCAGGTTATGCCACGGAGATGGCTCGGTCGCAGGATACGGTGAGAGGGTCCGCGGAGTCCTGAGGTGCATCTTGCGTAAGGTGACATCACTCACCGTGGAATGGCATGACGGATGGTCCTCTGCGGTTATCGTGTAGAGTGGAAAGATGTCCCCGGACAGGGATCCCTGCCAGCCAAGGAATGCCGCGTCCGAATCCGGATCAGGGGGAAGTGAGCGTTCAGACATGCGTGCCTCTGTGTGTGCCGGGTCATCCATGTGTCTTGATTCGGCGCTTCTTGATCGTCCGTGATTTCCCTTTCGGCCGGTTCCTCTCCGCTTTCAGCTTTTTATTCAGCGCTTTTTGGGCTTCGATAAGCTTGTTGTTCGATGTCTTCAATTGTTCCACTGCCCTCTTGAATTCATCGATCTGGCCTCTGGCCTCCTCCTTGGCGATGCCGTATTTCTCCTGCAGGTTTCCCACAAGCTCTTCATACTTTCCGGCGATCGCCGCGAGTTCATCGTTCATCATCTTCCCCCAATGGTGCATGGCCTTCCCCCGCCGTTGCTTCCATTGCCCTTCAATCTGATCCCAGCTCATGGCGAAGTGTCCTTTCGTCCAGAATGNNAAGCTGCGCCGTTCCTACTTGGGTGCGCGGTCGACGATGATCTCTACCCGCCGGTTGTTTGCCCGGCCTTCCGGATTCCCATTGTCCGCCACCGGACGGTCTTTGCCGATGCCCTGAGCTTGAATCAATTCCGCCGGGTAGCCCCGCGAGATGATGTAGGAGCGTACGGCATCTGCCCGCCGCTGGGACAACACCTGGTTGTAGCTGGAAGAACCCTGTGAGTCGGTATGACCCTCGACAGTGAGTTTCCGCTCTTTGGTCGCCATGAGCGCTTCGGCGACCTGGTTCAGCCGGCTCTGCGCCGCCGGCAACAGCTCCGATTTGCTCGAAGCAAAGAGGACGCTCCCCGAAAGCGTGATCACGAGCCCGCGCGCTTCTTCCTTCACCGCGGCGAGTCTGGCAAGTTCTGCCTGTGCGTCGGCCGCCCTCTTCTCTGCGTCGATCCGTGTCTGCTGTTCTGCCGCAAGCTGTTCCGCCTTGAGCACTCCGCTCCGCTCCGACGCCGCCAGATCTTCCTTCGTGTTCTTCACGATCTCGGTCTGGGTCGCCTGGTANNTTTGCCTTGCGATCCGCGACGTAGGCGAGATCGCGCGTGCGGAATGATTGAGGTTCGTCAAGGAAAGACTTCTCGGCGATTGCGAGGGCCTCTTGTGCCTTGTGGAGTTCCGCCGGCACCAGGAGGGCCGCCTGTCCGGCGGTTGCGTGCTGGTACGCCTGACGTGCGTTGACGAGCTCCGTAGGGGGGACGCTTGCAGCGCAGCCGGCGAGCAGTCCCGCGCACAGGGCGATCATGAGAGACGCGGTGGGTTTCATATGTTACTTCCTTTCCTGGGGTAATTTGTTGTCCTGCCGGAGCGCTCGAACCCGCTCTATCGCCTGTGTGGCTTCTGTCTTGTCGGCTTCCCCGCGTGAGAGGGCTACGGCAAGTTCGCCGTCGGCCTGCGCGCGCAACAGCATCGATTCAGCCTGTTCCTTATCCCCCTTTGCTGCGAGCAGGCGTGCATTCTCCATCTCCTCTTTTGCGAGCTGCAGATAGAGGGATGCGCCGGGGACCCCTGACGCACCGACCTCCTCGGCCGCGCGGATTGCCGAGGACGATGCCTCTTTATTGACCGGCGGGGCGCTTCCGCAGCCTGCGATCACCGCGGCGAGCAGTGCACTCCCCGCCAGGATGGCAATGTGGATATGTCTCATCGAATCCTCCGAAAATGAGTCGTTGGTTCAGGTGGCTGTCACTGTGTCCTGCAGGAAACCAAGCAAACCGGCTTTCAATCCTGGAACAGTATACCCATGAAGGGGCGGACAAGGAATCCGTCGAAAGGATGAAAGAGTAGCTAGCTCCGTCGTGGGAAGGGAAGACCCGGGTCAGGGCGTGGGCGTGGAGAGCAACCCGGCGAGTTCTGCGAGCAGCGCATCCTGTTCATAGGGGAGTGTGAGGAATCCATGGATTCCTTTCTGCACGAGGTCCGCCACGAAGTCTTCGGGGCAATATCCGGAAAGCACAACGAGGCGGGCGCGGGGATATAGCGCTCTGATATCGGGGACGATGCTCTGGACCCGGGAGGGGGGAATACTGGTGTTCGTGAGGATCACCAGGTCCATTGTCCCGTGCCCCCTCCCGTAAGCCACGTCGGAGAATCCGGCGAAGGACTCCACGACTGTCACATCGAAGCCATGCTCCCGGAGTACCTCCGCGAGACAGGCTCCGATGACTTCCTTTTCCGCGATGACCAGGACGCTGTGAATACTTTCACCTCATTTAGAACGAAAGCCGGCTCCCGGAGGGACACCGGCTTCCTGTACCGATGACCTGTTGTCAATCCCTCGTTACATCATCCGTTCGGCGAGCTGAAACGCCTTCAGCTTTAATTGTTCTCCGCGGCCGAACCACATTGATTCCAGCCGGGTGNNGTATCCCGGATCTCCCGGTTCTTCTTCAAGTCGCCGCCTTCGGGTTCGTCCGGAACCAGCGCATTCACATAATCCTGCAGCTGCTTGTCCGTAATTTTCGTGAGAGCCATCCGGTTGAAAATAGCGTCGAGCTGCTCGTACAGGGAATTTGTCAATCCGAGTAATGAGACAGCCTGTTTCAGATCTTCCTCCGCATTTGCCGTATGGCGGATCTGGATATCCCCCGCCCCCTGCAAAGCCGCCGTGAGGGTATTGTTGCAGACGACGCGGATCGGCGTGAGCTTCACGCGAATCAGGGAGCTCCCGTCGTGACTGTTTGAAAGCAAAAGGTACTTGGCGACAATGTCCTTCCGGTTGACTTTGATGTACCCGGGAAGTTTTGCCAGTATCCACACGCGCTCGCCGCGGCCGAGAGAGCCGGCAGTTTCGTAAATCGCCTCGTCGGTGCCGACGAGGTTGTCGAAGAACTTGAATGCATCTCTGTTCTGGACCGGTTCATATCTGTCGTCAACGATCCCCAGAACTGCTCCGGTATCCGTTCGCACGGTTGCCCACCGATCGGGTATGATGCCGGGCTGGCTCAGGTCCACGGCCTCCTTCAACGGCTTCTTGACGACGGTGTAGTTCAACCCTGCAAATTCGATCGCTTCTCTCGCTGTCGCCGGGTAGAGCAATTCAGTCCCCAAATCCTGCCACGGTGATGGTCCCACGCCCGGGTACGGCGACGGGGTCAGCGGGATCCGGAGGTGATTCGCATGGAGCGTCGTGTCGGTGACAGTGGAGAGATAGAGAGGATGCCCCGCCTTGAGTATGTTGTAGAGCGGGTGAAGATCCCCCGAAGTGGTTTTCTGCCATCCGAGAAAGACAACGTCCTGACCTTCGACAGCCCCGGCCCGGAGTTCGTCCGGTGTTTTCGACGGCATCTGCCTCTCGTCCGTGCCGCCCTTCGGTGTATTCTGTATTGACACGATGGCCTCCTTGAATCGTATGTACCGTCATCCCGGCTTCACCGGGACTGACCAGTTAACCCTTTATAGAATAGCTCCTTGTGACGTTGAATTGCATGAATCCAAAGGATGAAAAAGGAGCTAGCCCTCCCGGGAAGGGAAGATGGTTCCGTTGAATGGGGTAAAAGACTATTTATCGGGGGTTATTTGCTGTCGCGGGGTGTCGGGGGGGTCGTGACAGTGTGGAAAGATCCTCTCGCAGGAGGAGGGGGAAGGACATCAGGTCCGGGTAACCGGGTCTTGATTGTGGACGTACGCTGATATCTGAAGACGGCTGTGTAATGCCAGTTTTTCGAGTATGTTGTGCACGTGGCTTTTGACTGTGTATATCTCAATGTTGAGACGCCCGGCAATTTCCTTGTTGCTGAGGCCGTCGGCGATAAGCGCGATGATTTCACGCTCGCGTTTGGTCATGCGCGCGGCATTGGGCAGTTCCCCTTTTCCTTTCCGGAGCGCATGCTCGACGACATGGGTGAAGAGGGATCCCGCCAGCAGCGGGGGGAGGATTCTGATGCCCCGCGCGACGGCCCGGATTGTCGCGAGGACATCATCGATTGTCGCGTCTTTGAGTATGAAACCTGCCGCGCCGGCCTGCACGAACTCGACGACATCCAGTTGTGAGGGGATAAGATCCATCCCGACAACTTTGACTTGCGGCAATTGCCCTGTCAGGGCTGCTACGATACGCAGGCCGTTCTTATTTCGCAATCCCAGATCTATCAGAACCACGTCAGGTTTCAGGCTTTGGGCCAGCAGCACAGGATCGTGATTTCCCCCTGATGCCGCCAGAATTTTGAGGTCCGGTTGGTTGTCGATAATGGCTTTAATGCCATCGCGCAATAGNNTGGGGAGGAGGAGTGCCAGGAGCAGCGAGTCAGGCGGCGAGGCCGCCTTCTCGTTCAGTTCATCGCGAGCCTGAAGGCGTCATAATAGTCTATCACCGAATCGACGTATTTGATTGTCTCCCTGGAATTGCCAAACCACCCGGATCTCGGTTTGTCCTGACCCCAGACGGTTCTGTGCAATGTGTAAAACTGCTTCGAAAGAAGAGGAAGTGCGTCTTTGACGGCCTGCCATTGCATCGGCTCGTCATCCAGGTGGATGGCAAGCTCCTGCGCGTCGCGGACCCTGGAGAGCCCGGCATTGTATGCGGCCAGCGTCAGCTTCAACCGGTCAGCCTCCTCCGCCCCCTCGAACAGGTCGTAAAGCGTCCGCAGGTAGAATATCCCGGCCTGGATGTTGTGTTCCGGATGGGAAAGATCCTCAAGATCCAGTTTCATTCCCAGCTCCTCACGCGTCAAAGGCATGAGTTGCATAAGCCCGATCGCACCCCTGTAGCTTTCCGCAGTGCGGGAATAGCGCGATTCCTGCTTCATGATGGCAAGCACAAGCCTCCAATCGAAACCGTACAGACCTGAGTATCTCTTGATCGCGGGGCCATAACTCTCGATGCACCGCTCTGTTGACGGATCAAGGAATCCGGAGTTGCCCTGATCGCTTTCAGGCCCATATCCGGGTTCTTCCGTATTGCGGACCCCCGTTCCTAACAATCCGTTTGCCCGCCAGAGTGTTGACGCCGCAGAATCCACTCTCCGCTCCGGGACACTCTCGCGTTGATCAGCGAACCTCTGTTCCTGGTTGCATGACGTGCAGATCGTTCCTGCGACGACCCCAACTGCCAGGGTCAACACGCGGTGTGCCTGATTGGGTTTATTCAATGAATTGGGGCTGCTCGTGGATGAAAAGTGAATTGTATGCGGATCCTGTTCAGGCCGCTCCTCGTCTACCGCTGATGAGGCCGAATACGAGGACTACAAGCGCGATTACAAGGAAAATGTGGATGAAGCCACCCAGTGTGTAGGAAGTCACAAGGCCCAGGAGCCACAGGACCAGCAGAATCACGCCGACTGTGTAGAGCATATGCGCATCCTCTCTTGGTGTATTGAAGTGTAAATCTGCCATTTTGGGCGGTGGAGGGAATTGTGTTCCCCTGCTCCCCGCGACGGTGGGAAAGTGTACAGAAGACAAGCCCCAGATGTAATAGGGCAAAAGGAGGATAAAGGAGTTAATCCCTTTATCCATTGTTGATTCTCTCTCCCTTCCTGACTATATAAGAGACAATTTTCCAAAAGGTGGATTATATGGCGCTTAACGAAGCAGTGATTGTCAGTGCGTGCAGGACCCCGGTCGGTAGTTTTCGTGGAGCATTCGGCTCGATCCCTGCACCCCGGCTCGGTGCAGTCGTGATCAAAGAGNNGGTATCAGGGGGGAGGACGTGCAGGAGGTGATCATGGGAAACGTCCTCCAGGCGGGCGTAGGACAGGCGCCGGCCCGGCAGGCGTCAATTTTCGCCGGACTTCCCCCCTCGGTCGAATGCATGACGGTCAATAAGGTGTGCGGATCCGGCTTGAAATCGGTGATGCTGGCGGCGCAGGCGGTGATCCTGGGAGATGCGGATGTCGTGGTCGCCGGTGGGATGGAAAGCATGTCGAACGCCCCCTACATGCTTGACAAGGCGCGGGATGGGTACAGGATAGGGAATGGCGAGATCCAGGATGCCATCATGCGCGACGGACTGGTGGATGCCTATGACAACTTCCCGATGGGAAATGCTGCAGAAGTGTGTGCCCGTGAGATGGGGATCACCCGGGCAATGCAGGATGAATATGCCGTCCTCAGTTATACGCGCGCGCAGGAAGCTCAGAAGTCGGGCAGATTTAAGCCCGAGATCATCGGCGTGGAGGTCAAAGGGCGGAAGGGGGAGGTCACGCTGGTCGTCGATGACGAGGATGTCTTCAAAACCGACTTTGCGAAGATCCCCGCTTTGAAGCCGTCGTTTATCAAGGACGGCACGGTCACCGCGGCAAATGCTTCAAATATCAACGACGGGGCGGCGGCTCTTGTCGTGATGTCCGCGGAAAAAGCCGTGCAACTGGGGTGCAAACCACTGGCACGGATCGTGGCGCAGGGCTCATTTGCCAAGGATCCACTCTGGTTTACGACTGCGCCCGCAGACGTGATCCCGAAGGTTCTGAAAAAGGCCGGCCTTTCGCTCGATCAGATAGATCTGTTTGAAGTAAACGAAGCTTTCGCAGTCGTCGCGCTCGCGGTCAAAATGATCGTCGGACTGGATCTGGAAAAAGTGAATGTGAACGGCGGGGCGGTGGCGATCGGTCATCCGATTGGTGCGTCGGGTGCGAGGATTCTGGTAACCCTTCTGTACGCGCTGGAGCAGCGGAATGCGAAGCGGGGACTGGCGGCGCTCTGCATCGGAGGAGGGGAAGGCATTGCGTTGATCGTGGAACGGATGTAACAGATGGAGACCGGGGGCGCCCGACCCCGGAAGCTGACCCTCTGGGAGGTTCCTTCCGCAGCCAGGATTAATCACTCTTTCAACCCTTTGGGCGATAGTTTTCGCCTTCTAATCTCCGTAGTCTCGTGCACGTGGAATCCGGCGCTTGCAGGTCTGGAGAGCCACGGCATTGCTCGCATTGGCCAAAGGGAAGGAGTACATCCGTGAGTGCAAAAAAGGTGCTTCTGGGTACGCTGATCGGGATGGGTACGGGGGCGGTTCTAGGTGTGTTGTTTGCTCCGGACAAGGGCTCCACAACAAGGAAGAAGCTTTCGAAGCAGGGTTCCCGGTATCTTGGCGCGGTCAAGGACACGGCAAATGAATACGTGGACGCCCTCGAGGAGAAATATGAAAGTGCGAGGGAGACTGCCGTCGGCATCACAGACAAAGTGAAGGACGCGGTGGACTCCCTGACGGGACGCTGATGCTGTCACATAAAGAACCGACCGTTGTCGAATCCCTGTTCCAGCAGGTGGGCGAATATGCTGAAACGAGGGGGGCGCTTCTCAAGCTCACGGCGGTGGACAAGGCTTCCGAATTGATCTCTCTTGCCGCCGTGCGCGCCGCGGTGTTTCTGATCGCGTCGGTGACCATTCTTCTGCTGAGTATTGCAACGGCTTTCCTGCTCGGAGAATGGCTCGGAAGATACTCCTACGGGTTTTTCATTGTGACCATTGCGTTCGCCCTCGCCGGCGTTCTCGTCTCCCTCCGGAGCGCCAGATGGGTAAAGGATCCGGTGGCAAGGCTCGTGATAACAAAAGTGCTTGGGGAAGGCCGGGATGCAGAGCATAACATCGGTTGACGGCCTGCATGAGGCCATTGTCGCCCTCGAGAGCCGGCGGCGGGAACAGGAGCTGGAGCTGACAATTCAGCTCGGGCTCTTNNGCGGCAGTGGGAATGGCCTCAGGGTACATCTCAAGGAAGTTGTTTTTCCCTTTGACCTCGGGCCCGGTAAAGAAAATCTTCGGCGCGGCTCTTCAACTTGGCATTGCGGGTCTTGTTGCAGGAAACGGGAATACCATCAAGGCCGGCGGACTCCGGCTGCTGCGCAGTGTCCTCGTTGCTCGCACCGGCGGCGGGTCCCGGTGACCTGTCCTGTTTTCCAGGCTCGCAATCGGTCAGGATGTGGCGGCAACCTTCACTGGAAGGAAACGGTATGTCCTACGGACTCTATGTCATCGGGTTTGTGATAATCATCGGCGGGTTGATTTACGGCGCCGTTCTGTTACATCTTCCCCCGCAGTGGATTGTCGCGGGTTCAGTCGTGTTACTGGGCATCGCGATTGTGAAGGGGGTCAAGGCCACTCGTCAGAAGGATCCGGTCAAGTAATGAGCCCGCCGGACCGTCCGGGGCGGATAATGCCCTGTGCGTGTCCCGTCCCCCCCGAGCAGCCGCGGATTGACAATAACCGGTTTTCTCCCTATACTGTATAATCTTTACTGTTCTTTGTTCTTTCAATACTCTGAGTGCGATGCGATGCCTGGCTGCACACCCGTAAATCCGTGTCCCCGCACCGGAGAATCCATCCCCCCCTTTCCCCTCCTCCTGATCCGCCCCTCCCGAGCTCATCTGAAAACGAACCTGTACCCCTGTGCACCGGATCGATGCTGTGTGTCCGTCAATGAGAATCCCCGCCGCCTGCCGGCCTTGAAAGTCGTGCGAACCTGTTCCACGGAAATCAACTTCCTCCACCATCAGTAGAGAGATCCACTCATGAGGATTTCCCGGGTCTTCCCGTCTCAAATCCGCGTAGCGGCGTTTGTTCTCATGCCTCTCCTTTGCGCAATTACTCTTCCTGCGCAGGATCTGGACGCCCGGAGACCCCTCAATCAGTACGTCCACGATCACTGGACCGAGAAAGACGGCCTGCCGCAGAACGGGGTGTACAGCCTGATGCAAAGCCGCGACGGCTATCTCTGGTTCGGCACCCAGGAAGGATTGGTGCGATTCGACGGGGTCCGGTTCACTGTCTTTGACCGGACCAGTACCAGGGAAATGAAGAGTGCATGGATCAGATTCCTGCTCGAGGATGGGGAAGGTGGGATGTGGATCTCGTATACCACCAGGGGAACAGGCGTTGCGCGCTACAAGGACGGTAACCTGCGCGCCTACGGCACAAAAGACGGGTTGCGCAGTGACAACGTCAACTTTGCCCATGAGACGCGCGATTCAAGCACGTGGTTCATACACGGGCCCTGGGGGATCTCGAGATACAAGAACGGTGTCATGACAACGTACGGACGCGCAGAGGGTCTCCCCAGTGACACGGTATTTGCCGTGAGCGATGATGCGAAGGGGAATCTCTGGTTTGCCACGCCGCAGGGGATCGTCCGGTACGATCAGAAAAGCTATACACTCTTTTCCACGCAGAATGGCTTGCCGCAGAATCGCGTTTGGTTCATCAACAACCGCGGCGATTGTATCTTCGAAGACAGTAAGAAAACCATCTGGATGGCTACCGATTCCGGGCTTGTCCGATTCGACAACGGGACTATGAGAACGTTGACGAAATCGGATGGGCTTCTTGAAAACCGGGTGCGTGACATCATTGAGGACAGAGAAGGGACCCTCTGGTTCGTAACCACGAGCGGCATCAACAGTCTGACCAACGGCATTATGACATCGTACAGGCCGCCAAGACCGTTCGAAGTGGTAAGTGAATATTTCGCAGGCAAGGACAATGACATCTGGCTTGCCACCGGGCGCGGCCTGTGGCGATTCAATAACGGGACCTATGATCATTTCGGGGTGGAAAATGGCATGTCCGACGAGTCTTGCAACTCCGTGCTTGTAGATCAGGAAGGGAGCGTATGGTTCGGAACGGAAACCAACGGACTGAACCGCCTCCGGGAAGGGAAGTTCGTCAATTACGGCAGGGAACGGGGGATCAAGGATGAGCATTTGACGTCGGTGTTTGAGGATAGCAAGGGAACCCTCTGGCTTGGCTCAGCGACGGGAGGGATCGCGAGTATCTCCGGCGGATCAACGACGGTGTTCGATGAAAAACAGGGTCTCACGCGACGTATGCACGGGGTAAGCGAAGGTCCGGACGGAACCATCTGGTTCGCCGCCGCTGACGGTCTGCACGCGCTTCGCAACGGCAGAGTGGCCAGGTATTCGATGGGCGGCGGGCCTGACAGTACGCAGTTGCGGGCGATCATATTTCGGAAGTCGGGCGACCTTACGGTGGCGGACTATCATCAAGTGTACCGGCTCCGGGACAAACGTTTTGAGAACCTGCTCCCCTCGGTGATACCGGGAGGGATCAGCGTCGTGGTCGAGGATGCGGAAGAGAATCTCTGGATCGGAACGTATTCAACCGGGGTGTATCGCTTCGGGAAAGACTCGCTTACTCATTTTTCGGCGGATCAGGGATTTACCGGACCTCGCGTGTTTGCTATTTTCCCGGATCACGCGGGGAACATCTGGATCGGGACGGCGGACGACGGCCTCTTCCGGTTTAGAGATGGGAAATTTGCTCAATTTACTCCTGCGACCGGATTCTGTGATTTCGGCGTCGGGAGCATCATAGAAGATAATCTTGGATCGATGTGGTTTTCGGGGAACAAAGGAGTCTACAGAATTAAGAAACAGGCCCTGGAGGATTTTGCGACAGGGAAGTCACAGTCGTATTCCTTTGATGCGTACGGGACCGCTGACGGCATGAAATCGCGTGAAACCAATGCCGAGGGGCTGCCGAACGTCTGGAAAATGCATGATGGGAGGATCGTCTTCCCGACTGTGGCCGGAGCGGCAATTGTTGACCCCGCAAAGATCAGGCTCAACACCGTCCCTCCCCGGGTGGTCATCGAGAAGTTTTCCGCCGACAACAGCCCCCGGGACATGCATGCGGAGATTGCCCTTCCTCCCGGTACGGGGAACCTCGAATTCCAGTACGTCGGGATCACGTTCATAGGATCTGATCGCGTCCAGTACAGGTATAAACTGGAAGGATATGAAAAGGAGTGGGTAAATCCGGGGACCCGTAATGCGGCATACTACACGCATCTCGGACCGGGCAACTATGCGTTCCATGTCATCGCGGCGAACGCCGACGGAGTGTGGGATTCGACCGGTGCCTCGGTGGCCTTTTCCATCAAGCCCCATTTCTATGAGGCGGGGTGGTTCTATGTCCTCGCGGGACTCGGGTTCCTTTTGGGCGGACCGTCCCTCTACTTCATGCGTGTCCGGCAGCTCAAGCGCCGTGAGACGGAACTGGCGGGCCTTGTCGATGAGCGGACGAAAGAACTGAGCGGTGCGCTTGACCACCTCAAGGAAACCCAGAATCAGCTTGTTCTCTCCGAGAAGATGGCGTCGCTTGGCCAGCTCACGGCCGGGATCGCGCATGAAATCAAGAACCCGCTCAATTTCATCACCAATTTTGCCGCTCTCTCGGGAGACCTGACGCGGGACCTCCGTCAGGAGCTCGCCGCGGAGCGAGACCGGGTCGACAAAGCGAGGGCCGTCGAAATCGAGGGAATTCTCAACGACCTGGAAACGAACGTGGAGAAAATCAACCAGCACGGAAAGCGCGCGGACAGCATCGTGCGGGGCATGCTCCTCCATTCGCGGGGGAAGGCCGGTGAGCGTCAGGACACCGATCTGAATGCCCTGCTCCTCGAGTATACGAATCTCGCCTACCACGGCATGCGGGCGCAGGATCACACGTTTAACGTCAAACTCGAGACCGATCTCGACCCCACAATAGGAAAGATCAGCGTCGTGCCACAAGACCTCAGCCGCGCGTTTCTGAACATCGTGAATAACGCGTGCTATGCCGCGAATGACCGGAGGAAAACGGCGACAAACGGGTTCAATCCCGTCGTGAAGGTCACCGCCCGGAATTTGAACGAAAACGTCGAAATTCGCGTGCGTGACAACGGGTCGGGAATCCCGCAGTCAATTCTGAAGAAGATATTCAACCCCTTCTTCACGACGAAGCCTGCAGGTGCCGGCACAGGATTGGGACTGTCCCTCTCCTACGATATCATCACCCAGGTGCACAAAGGGTACATCAAAGTCGATACGAAAGAGGGGGAATTTACGGAGTTCATTATCGTGATTCCACGGAATCCCGGGAAGGACGGAGGGTCGCTCGCATGAAGATCATGATCGTTGATGACGAACGGGACGTCGAGATCCTCTTCCGGCAGCAGTTCCGGAAGGAGGTCAGAGAGGGTCGCGTCGATCTCTGTTACGCCTTTTCGGGCGAGGAGGCGCTTGAATACCTCGGGTCCCTGAGCCCTCCGGATGTCGTCTGCATGCTGTCGGACATCAACATGCCGGGGATCAACGGGCTTGAGCTTCTGAAAACCGTCAAGGAAAAGTATCCGCAGATACGCGTGTCGATGATCACCGCGTACGGGGACGAACAGAATTTCGAAACAGCCATGTCGACAGGGGCCGAACACTACTTTACAAAGCCGATCGATTTCGTTCAGATCAAGAAAGACATGCTGAACTTCACATGACATGTTCGTTGTTGTCATACGTGTAACACGCCCGAGGGACGCGCAATGTCACACAAGATACTCGTTGTCGATGATGAGGCAGATCTGGAAGTGCTCATCCGGCAGAAGTTCAGGAAGCAGATACGGGACAAGGAATANNCCTGATATCGGCCTTGTTCTCTCCGACATCAACATGCCGGAGATGGACGGTTTAACATTGCTGCACAGGATCAACGAGCTCAAGAACCCTGTGCTGAAGGCCATAATCGTCTCCGCGTACGGCGACATGGACAACATCCGCGTTGCGATGAACCGCGGCGCGTTTGATTTTCTGACAAAGCCCATCGACTTCAACGATCTCGAAACCACGATCGCGAAGACGCTGGAGCAGCTGGCCGTCCTCCGGCAGGCCACCACGGACCGGGAACAGCTTCTGTCCGTCAGGAACGACCTGAACACGGCCGCCCGGATCCAGCAGTCGATACTCCCGCAGACGTTTCCGCCGTTTCCGGACCGTACGGAGTTTGACATCTATGCGAGGATGACGCCGGCAAAGGAAGTCGGCGGAGATTTCTATGACTTCTTCTTCATCGACCACGACAGGCTGGCATTCGTTATCGGTGACGTTTCGGGGAAAGGAGTGCCCGCGGCGATCTTCATGGCGGTCAGCCGCACGCTGTTGAAAGCCATTGCGACCCAGGTCGTCAACCCCGGCGAAAGCCTCAGGCGGATCAACTCGATGCTGATTCCGGAAAGCGGCGGGCGCATGTTCGTCACGATCTTCTACGGAGTGCTGAATACGCGGACCGGCGAGGTGCAGTTCAGTTTTGGCGGACACAATCCTCCCTACATCAAGAGGAAGGAAGGGCCTGTCGAGCGACTCAATCATGAGTCGGGGTTCCTCCTGGGTATGCTGGACGACATGGAATATGACGTCCACAAGATCGTTCTCCATCCCGGGGACACCATGCTGCTGTACACCGACGGCGTGACCGAAGCGATGAACGGCAGGGAAGAGCTTTTCGAAGAATCGAGGCTGGAAAGCTCCCTGCAGCGGCTGAACGGCGCACCGCTGAAAGAGATGCTGGAGGGGATCAATGCGGACCTGATGCAGTTCGCGGACGGAGCCCCGCAGGCCGATGATATCACAATGCTCGCACTGCAGTACAAAGGGAAAAGCGCTTGACTTTTGTTCCGTTCAGGAAATCGTCCGCTCAATTGTCGTTGAGAGCAGTCCCGTCGAGGTGCGGGTGAGATGAGCACTCTGTTTGTCAGATATGAAGAGCCCACAATCCGGGCGTTCTTTCCTCCTGAGAAGCGTGACCGGTTTGTTCAACTCCTCGGTAAATCGAACGGCAGGCGGGACGCCCTGAAGACCATGCACCATGTGGTCAACTTTGATCCGAAATGGTCCAGCGTCGTCGATGCGACATCGGATATCGCCGGGTTGCTGCGTGCGAAGGGGGCGGGACCGAAGGCGTATGTTATCGGTACTTCCAGAGACCAGCGCATCCTGCCTCTCGATGAAGCTATCGGCTGCGTGGAAAAGGAATCCGGAATTCTTGTCTGCAAACCCGGCCGGCTGGCGTACTACTGCGGGGAAGGTCGCAAGCGCCGGATCATTCTCGAGCGGGGTGATTCAGTCCGCGATCTACAATGACGATTCCGCCGGCACATCCAGCGGCATTATCGTCTCGGCGGGACCATCAAGCTGGAGGACAATCACGGTATCATTGCCGTCGACCGGGACGGACGGGAGGGTCATCACGAGGCTGCCTTCCTCCATGAGCGGATGAAGTTCACCGCCTCCAAGGATCCTCGCGCCTCTGACGGTCCGCCCGGGGATGGCGGGAACCCGGATCCTGGTCTTCGCTGGGTTCAGCACGTGGATATAGATCTGGTTTCCTTTGCATGTCGAAGCAAGCCACGAAGTGGACCTGTACGGACCGCCGCGCGTCCCGTAGATACTCTCCCCGAAGTGATCCAGCCAGTTGCCTATCCCTTTCAGTCTTTCGATCTGTCTCTGTTCAAACCGTCCATCGGGCATCGGACTGATGTTGAGGAGAAGATTGCCTCCTCCCCCCGCTGTCTTCGCCAGGATATGAATGCATTGCTTCAGCGTCTTGAGTGTGTCATTGGGCTTCCACGCCCATTGTGTGCAGATAGTGATGCACGATTCCCACGGATGCCGGTTGTCCAGCGCGCCGATTTCCTGCTCCGGCGTACCGAAATCGCCGGCGTATGATTCTGAATCGGCGGTCCCGGCGGGACCTCTTCCCCCTTTGTCGACGCGGTTGTTGATAAGGAGCGCATCATTGAGCCCTCTGGCATAGGAATANNATGGAATAGTACGTGCAGAACATGATCCCCTGGCGCATGCACTCCTCCGACAGTTCCTTCAGCACGTCCCGGTGAAAGGGAGTGGATGTGATCTTGTAGTCGGTGCATTTCGTGTCCCACAGGCAGAAGCCGTCGTGGTGCTTGGACACGATCACCAGGTACTTCATTCCTGCCGCCTTCGCCGCCCCGACCCATTCCGCGGGGTTGAAGAGCACAGGATTGAATTCCCGGTAGAGTGAATCATACTCCGCGATAGGGACCTGCGGTCCGCGCGACCATCCGATCTCCGTTCCGCGGAGCGTGACCGGACCCCAGTGGATGAACATCCCGAAACGCATCTCCTGCCAGCTCTTGAGCGTCTGGGGATTCGTCTTCAGACCCGGATGAGCATCGCCCCCGCCTCCTGCTAATTGGGCCGGAGCGCTGCATTTGAAAGACACCAGAAAAACCAGAGACATCACTGTCAGGCGTGCGAGCATAAAAGCTCCTCACAAAACAAACGGGCAGGTCCTCCATCGCCCCCCGTCACACCGGCCGGTGGCAACAGAAAAACCCCTGCATGAAATGAAACATGGCAATCTTCGAAACCTGCTGTCTCCAAAATCAGCTGCTTCGTGCCCGACTTCGCTTTCGGCACCTGATATTTCGGCACCTGGAGCTGCTGGTTATACTGCGAGCGCTTGGCCGCTTTTGTCTTGACAATATTACACAGATAGGTCATAACATCGCAACTCTCTGCAGCGATGCCTCGATCTTCTCCTGAATCGCCATAGTCCAGATGGCACGGATAATGCCCTAACGGGAGGCGTACGCACTTGATCACGTCCCGGACCGGGACCAGAGCGCGTGAACGAATGACACAGTTGGAGCATTCACCCGAAGGGGGACTATGTCTCGAGATGGCTATCTCATCGATCCACAGGCGCGCGTCGACAAATCGTGGTGGCGAAACTTGATCGGGCGCGTATTTATCGTTCCAACAATCCTGATCCTCGCGGGGGCCGTTTACTTGTGGATTCTGATTCTTCCGCGCGAGGTTGATGGTTGACAATCTCATCCACGCCGTCAAACGTCACTCAGTAAAATCCCCCATTCCCCTCAGAGAAATTCAATTGCCATCCGCCGGCGCTACCGGACATTCAGGCGAACACGGACTCCTTCGTGACGATGATGATAGACGACGTGACGGTGATGATAAAATGCATGACGGGGATGATAATAGAATTCACCCGTGTATTTGTCGTCGTCCTCATCCGGGGAATCAATCTGATTCCTGGTGGAAGACGGACTCCGTTCCCCCCTCTTTCTACCGCACACGATGGGAAAGTGTAACCAGATCGAGCAAGATATGTAATAGTGCAGAAGGAGGATAAAGGAGTTAACTCTTTTCCTCTGATTCAGCGTTCTGCGCCTGATCCGGGTCTTCCAGGTGGCGATCGCCCCCACACCGCGTCCTATCAACGGTGCCAGATGGCTGCCAGTCGCCGGTGCCCGGCTCCCGGCACACAGATTTGACTTGACAATGACTCCGCTTATAAGTATCTAGACAGTGCTCTTTCGGATCTGTTCTTTGCAGAATACGATTGTCGAGTAACATCTCCCGCCCGGCCGGGATGGTCATCACCGATCTCAGGAGGTCTCTTGCGCTGCGGGGTACAATGCTCGACGAATCGTCCCTCCTCAGGGAGCAGCGGGAGTGAATTTCATTCCGCACTCGCCACTTCCTCCCTTCAACGCACCGCCAACATCACTCCTTCAGAATACGCGCAGGACTCAATCACTCATCGTTCATAGGAGGGTATCATGTCATTCCCGGGATTGCGCATTGCCGGATATCATCTGTCCGCATTGATTTTGGCGATCGGTGTCGTGCTCGGAGTTGGCGCATCTTCGCAGGTGTTCGGACAGGCAAATCCAAAAGGCTCACCGGTCGAACAGGTATTGATCAAACTGGAGAATGATTGGAACGATGCGTCGATGAAACGTGACGTGGTCGTACTCGGCCGCATCCTGGCGGATGATTACATCTTCACAGATCCCGACGGGGTGATGTTCACCAGGGCTCAGAACCTGGAAATGTTGAAGTCCGGTGATGATGTGGTCACATCTGCTGTTGCGACCGACATGAAGGTCCGTGTCTACGGAAACGCCGCAATCGTCACCGGCCGCAATACCGTCAAAGAGCAGTTAAAAGGCAAAGACATCAGCGGAACGTACGCGTACACGGACACCTGGGTGAAGCGTCCCGGAAGCTGGGTATGCGTGGCCACGCACGCCTCAAGACTCGCACAGAAGTAACGCCAGGAACCCGTTCACAACAACAAAGGAGGCAGCGATGGCAAAGTATCTCATCAGGGCAAACTATACCCTCAACGGGACCAAAGGACTCATGGAAAAGGGGGGATCGGCCAGGCGGGCGGCGGTGGAGCAGATGTTGACGGACCTGGGCGGGAAAATGGAATCGTTTTACTTTGCATTTGGTGAGACCGACGTCTTCATCATCGCTGATCTCCCCGACGCAAAGAGTGCGGCGGCGGTCAGCGTAACAGTCAATGCGGCAGGGGGCGCGCAGGTGACAACAACGCCCCTCATGACGCCGGAAGAGATGGACGAGGCCTGTAAGAAATCCGTCCGGTATCGGGCGCCGGGAGCATAATCTTCGACCCGCTTTTCCTTCCTTTTCGGAGGGGCTGCGTTCGCACCGTCAGGCGGGAAAAGACAGGAGCCCCGCGGTCGCGGGTCTCCGTGAGGATGCGTCGCAGGAGAGGCCGCATCGAAATGAGAGTGTCGTTGCCGGCTCCCTCCTGATCTGGCGTCACGATCGGGAGTACGCTGGAGAACGCGCACCGGGCGACCGGATTACTTTGTCAGCAGGAGCTTGATATTCTTCGTGAAGACGGTCCCCCCGGCTTCTCCGGAAATCTTGACCCGCGCAATGTAGACCCCGCTTGCCTGCACGCCTGCATCCCAACGGGCGGTATATCTTCCCGCCTCGTGATACCCGCTCGCAAGGGTCGTGACTTCCCTCCCCAGAATATCGTACACAACCAATGACACCTGGCCTGCTTTCGGCAGATCATACTCAATCTGCGTCGACGGATTGAACGGATTGGGGTAATTCTGCGTCAGAAGGAAAGCCTCTGGAACCGGTTTTTCACCAGCGGCCCCGGCCACAGAATTGACGTCGACTGGATCGGAGAAACGGGATTCTCCGTTGAGGTCGATCTGCTTCAGACGGTAGGAGCTCGAGACGCCGGCACTCGTGTCGACAAATGAATACGAATGAGCCGTCGTCGAGGTGCCGTACCCCGGGACAAATCCGGCTTTCGTCCACTGTTTGACCGCGGAGGCAGGGCTCCGTTGAACCTCGAACCCGTAATTATTCACCTCGCTCATCGTCGTCCATGTGAGCCTGACGCCATCGCCGGAGGCAGAAGCGGCAAACGATGAAAGCTGAATAGGCAGCGGATGATTCGAGGCGGAATATTGCAGGACCCTGTAATTGCCTTCATCACAGACAAGAAGTTTGCCCAGGGCGACGTCAATTCCGATGCCATTGGGGTACACCATTGTGAACTCGTTTGTTCCTCTCGAATTCGTCGTGAAATCGACCTGACCTAACACGAAGTCCGCACTCCCTCCATTGACCTTGGTCGAGGCATTACGATAGATGAGCACCCTGTGGTTCTGGTAATCACACACGTAAAGCCCTCCGGTTCCATCGGTTACCACCGCCGTGGGGATGTTCAGCGTCATCGACGTTGGATTCGGGTTTGCCGACGAGGTGAAGTTGGCCTGTCCGAGCACGCCGTCTGCCGCTCCTCCGCTGGCTTTCGAGCCGGCATTGGCGAATCGCAGCACCCTGTTGTTTTCGCCATCGGCCACCCACAGTGTCGATCCGTCGAAACAAACTCCGTACGGAATAAACATGGATGAGCTCGTGGGGGGAGCGAGTGTATCCGATCTCGTGTAGCTTGATTGTCCCAGAACCTTGTCGGCTGGGGCGCCGTTCGATTTGCTGTCCGCGTTCGCAAATTCAAGCACTCTATTGTTGTTTGCGTCGGCGACCCAGAGGTTCCCCAGAGCGTCAAAACACATCCCGCGCGGTTGCAGGAGTTGTGTTTGGCTCTTACCGGGGTTCACGGTGCCTAAGTCCGGCGCTCCTAGGACCAGATTTGCGGCGGGCGCATTGGACGCGTCGCTCCACGCATGTGGATACCTGAGAATCCTGCCATCCGCGCGGTCTACTACCCAGAGGTCTCCGTTGTGAACGGCGAGTCCCCAGGCTCTATTCAATGTGCTTGCGGAGGCCTGGCCGGGCTCCACATTTGAATTCAGATCTGCCTGTCCGAATACCAGATCCGCGGCCACCCCGTTCGAGGTTACGGGATATGGGAATCTGAGGACACGGAAATTGATCGGATCGGACAGATACATTTTGTGATTTACAAAGTCAATGGCAACAGCGTGTGAACCCAGGGTCCCAAGAAGAGTGCTGGACACGCCATAAAGGGCTGAATCGAAATTGGTCTGACCGACGACAAACTCTGCGGCCTGGCCGTTTGCCCATTGCGCATAGGAATCTGGCGTGTACATTCCAACAAGAACCAACGACAGCAGGCATAATACGAACACAGATGCGAAACGGTGAGTCATAAGTGCTCCTTGGGGGTGGAATTGAAACGAGCTTAATAGCTCCTGGACAGAGACTTTGATTGCCGCTGCGACGGCCTCCTGGCGGAGGTC
>PMND01000085.1:0-5589 GCA_003161955.1 Ignavibacteriota bacterium
AGGAAGGTTGCAAAACCACAAAGTGAGCCGCTGGTACCCGCTTAACTGGGTCGGGTGGAAACTCCTGGAATGGGACCTTGCCAATGATTCCGTCGGCGTATGGCTTGGAAGTCCGTCGCTCGGCGGGCAGATGCGGTTTGACGGATTTCAACTCCGCTACATTCCGGGGATCAGTGCGCGATCAGGGACCGTCGTCATTGATCAGTTGCAGATCGCAAAGGCGGTTATAGTCTCCGCCAGGCCCACCGCAGGTGCTCTCCCCGGACGGTATGCGCTGGACCAGAATTTTCCCAACCCGTTCAACCCGTCGACGGTGATCGGGTATCACCTGCCGGTCGATGCCCGCGTCACGCTCAAAGTGTTCGACCTGCTTGGGCGGGAAATTGCGACGCTCGTTGACGGGCAGGTGCAGGCCGGGTCACACTCAGTCACATGGAACGCCGGTTCATTCGGGAGCGGCGTCTACTTTGCCCGCCTGTGCGCCTCGGATCCCGGGGGGGGGATTCGCTACCTGAAGACAACCAAGCTCGAGTTTCTGAAGTGACACATCAAGCGCTTGTACTCGGAGCGGACGGTGGCGGCACGAAGACCACGGGTCTTCTTGCCGAAAGCTCCGGCACGCTTCTTGCCAGCGGGCGGGGGGAAGGTTCGAATCAGAACGTCATCGGGATCGACAACGCCGCACGGAACCTTGCCGGGCTGATCGAAACTCTTGCGCGGACGGCCGGGCGCCACGTCGCCGAGATCGGGTCCGTGGTGCTGGGTCTTGCGGGGGCGGGGGCTGAAAGGGACCGGGAGGTCCTGATCGGGGCGATACAGACCCGCCTGCACGCTATGGGTCTTCCGTCACTCCCCATTTCCATTCAGACGGACGGACGCATCGCGCTTGAGGGGGCATTCGACGGGGGACCGGGAGTGGTCGCACTGGCCGGGACGGGATCCGTCGTCATGGGGAAGACTCCGGAAGGCGAGACGCTGTCGATAGGCGGGTGGGGGAGAGTGATCGGGGATGAAGGGAGCGGTTACTTCATCGGCCTGGAAGCACTCAGGGCTGTCTCGAGAGAAATCGACGGAAGGGGGGAAGCCGGTCGCTTGCGCGCTTCCATCTCCACACGGTTCGGACTCGAGACCCGCGAACGCATTATCGCCGCCATCTACAGGGAGAAATTCGATATTCCCTCTATCGCCCCGGCGGTCCTCGAGGCCGCGGAGGCCGGGGACCGGGTCGCCCTCGGGATACTCGGCATCGCAGCCCGGGAATTTTCCCTGCAGGTTGTTACGGCCGTCGACAGGCTCGGCTTGCAAGGTGGAACGGGAGTGGTAATGGCCGGCGGCCTCATCGACCACGATACCATTTACGCGCGCATGCTAGCTGAGGAGATAAAGAAAGCCTCTCCCGCAGTCGATTTCTGTGCTCCCTTGAACGGACCGGCGCATGGCGCCCTCCTGCTGGCGATGGCCGGCCTGAAGGGGGACTGACCCGTGAGAAGGACCCTGTTTTCCGTTGCAGCGACGCTCCCGATCCTCCCGGTTCTCGCGATTCTGGTCTGCTCCTGCACTCCTCCTTCCTCGTTGCTTTCGACGCAATCTCAGAAGCGCGCCTCTTCTCCACTCCCCGCTCTCCTTGCCGAATGGCCGACGCCCGGGGCCGTCGATTCTGTCCTTGCCTCCATGACGCTTGAGGAGAAGGTCTCACAGATGGTGATGGTGCGTGCGTTCGGGCATTACTACAGCACCGACAGCGACCTCTTTGAGCGTCTGGCGCGTCTTGTGTCATCCCGGAAGATAGGTGGGGTCATCATGGCGCAGGGGGATGTCTATGCGGAGGCGGTCCTCCTCAACCGGCTCCAGTCGCTCGCGCGTGTACCCCTCCTTGTCGCATCCGATTTCGAGCGGGGGATCGCCATGCGCGTCCGGCGGGGGACACGATTCCCCGACGCGATGGCGCTCGGCGCCACCCGGAACGCTGAATATGCGTACCGGATGGGAAGGGTGGTGGCTGTGGAGGCCCGCGCGATCGGCATACACCAGAACTATGCCCCTGTTGCCGATATCAATGACAACCCTCTCAACCCCGTCATCAACACCCGCTCTTACGGCGACGACCCGACGCTCGTCCGGACTATGGTGGCAGCGTTTATCCACGGGACGATCGACGGCGGCGGCCTTGCCACCGCGAAGCATTTCCCGGGACATGGCGACACCGGCACAGACTCACATCTCGACCTCCCCGTCCTCGTCCTTTCGCGCGCGCGTCTGGATACCGTGGAGCTCACCGCATTCCGCGCAGCCGTGGATGCGGGGGTTCAGTCCGTCATGATCGGGCATATCGCGGTTCCCGCGCTCGACTCCCTCGGCCTCCCCGCCTCCCTCTCCTCTGCGATGGTCAGCAATCTCCTCAGAAACGAGCTCGGGTTCCGGGGGCTGATCGTGACTGATGGGCTGGAGATGCGTGCGCTCACCCGCGGCTTCAGGGGGGATACCGTGGCGGTTCTCGCGGTGCGTGCCGGCGCCGACCTCCTCCTGGTTCCCCCGGACCCTGATCTGGCGGTGAGCGCCGTCGTGAGCGCCGTCCGGAGGGGGGAAATCACCGAAGAACGGGTGAATGAATCCGTCCGCCGCATACTCGCCGTGAAGCACCAGCTGGGGCTCGACCGGCGCCGGACCGTCGATATCGATGCCATCGCTTCGCGCATCGGCACGAGGCCGAACCGGCATCTTGCCCGGGAGATTGCCCGCGATGCCGTGACGCTGCTGCGGAACAAGAACGGCTTGCTTCCGCTCCCGCCTGACGGGCCGATGCACATCGTGGCTCTCCTCGCGGGGGACACCGAGGACGACAGGTCCGATGTGGACAGGCCCGGCAGCTCTGCCACCAGTGAACCCGTGGGGACCTACTTTTCTCAGCTCCTCCGGCGTCGTTCGGCCGGGAGCGAGATACTCCGCCTTTCCCCCGGGAGCGACGTGCGCGAGGTGAACGAAGCCCTGGCCAGCATCCGGAGGGCGGACGTGGTGATCCTCTGTCTCTTTGTGAAAGTACGCACGGCATCGGGGAGGATCGATCTCCCCGAGTACCTGCGCACATTTGCCGCCCGTGTGGCGGAAACGAACACCAAACTTGCAATCCTTGCCTTCGGCAATCCATATATCGCCGGTAACGTTCCGGATGCGGGATCGATCATGTGCCTCTACGGCGACGACGAGCCGGTAAGCGAGGCGGCGGCCGAAGCGCTCTTCGGGGAGATACCCGTCCACGGCAGGCTCCCGGTCTCCATTCCGGGGAAATACCCGTTTGGAAGCGGGCTGGACTTGCCGCAGACCCAGCTCCGGCGCGACGACCCGGCGGTGGCGGGATTCGATCCCGAGGACCTCCAGCGTGTAGACGGCGTGGTCACGGGCGCCATAGCGGATTCGGCGTTCCCCGGGGCGCAGCTCGCAATTGTCAAGGACGGTCTGCTGGTGTACGACCGGTCATTCGGCAGGCTGACGTACGATGCTGCATCCCCTCCTGTCGACGAGGGGACGATGTACGATCTCGCATCGGTCACAAAGGTCATAGCGACCACTTCGGCTGTCATGAAGCTCGTCGACAGCGGGAAGATCGGGCTTGACGACCCTGTCTCAAAGTACCTTCCCCGTTTTGGCGCGGGAGGCAAAGCAGCCATCACCATCCGCCATTTGCTGCTTCACAGAGGGGGCTTTCCGCCGTTCCGCAGGCTCTGGCTCGAATGCCCGGACCCGGCCGCCGTGATCGACACGATCGCCGCGATCCCGCTTGTTGCGGCCCCGGGGGATTCCACCATATACAGTGATCTCGGCTTTATCACGCTCGGAAAGATCGTGGAAAGCGTCTCCGGAATGCCGCTCGATGCATTTGTGAAGCGGGAATTCTTTTACCCCCTTCGCATGAAGAACACCACGTTTACCCCCCCGGAATCCCTCCGTGCCCGCTGCGCACCCACCGAGATCGACACCGCATGGCGGAGATCCGTCGTGCAGGGGACTGTCCACGACGAGAATGCCGCGTTTATCGGCGGGGTGTCGGGGAACGCCGGTCTGTTTTCCACGGCGGGCGATCTGGCCGTGTATATGCAGATGCTCTTCAACAGGGGGATGTACGCCGGGAGACGGTACCTGAGCGAGAAGACCATCGCGGAATTCATCGAGAGGCGCTCTCCGGCACAGGAGCGCTGGCTCGGATGGGACATGAGGTCCCCGCGGGGGTCGTCCGCAGGAGCGTTCTTTTCCCCCGCATCATTCGGTCACACGGGATTCACGGGGACGTGCATCTGGGCGGACCCCGCGCGCAATCTTGCAGTCATATTCCTGACTAACCGCGTCTATCCGACACGCGCCAATCTCAAGATTGCCAGAGTCCGCCCTGCCGTGAACGACGCGGTGATGCGGGCTCTCGGTGTTTCAGGAACCGGACAATGACATGACTGCCGAGCCCACGATCACCGTCGGTGTTCTCACGGCACCCGCGGTGGACTTTGAAGGGGAATTTGATGTCGCGGGATCCGGGGAGAGTCTCCGCGGACCGGCCCGTGCTTTCGTCTCCGGCGATTCCATCGTCATCGAGTGCGGCGGGAGGCGCTCCGTCTATGCCTCCGGCGTCCTCCTGTCTCCGGCCGGGGGGGGGGAAACCTCGTTCATGATCCATGGAGTGATCATCGGCATAAAATTCCACTGGGAACGGAATGAAGACCAGCGTTTTTCGGGCGCGCTCCGGCTCGTGGCGAAAGGGGGTGGGGTCGTTGCGATCAATGTCGTCCCGGTGGAACAATACCTTGCGAGCGTCATCTCGTCCGAGATGAGCGCCGCGAGTTCCGCGTATCTCCTCAAAGCCCACGCGGTCACATCGCGCAGCTGGCTCCTGGCGCAGCTTGAACGATCTGCTGAGCTGAAAGAGGGAGGAAAGCGTTACACGACCACTGCAAGGGAGCACGACCGCCTGGTCAGGTGGTATGACAGGGAGGAGCACGACCTCTACGACGTGTGTGCCGACGACCATTGCCAGCGCTATCAGGGGATTACGAAATCGTACGCAGATGCCGTCGCTCTGGCTGTGGAGCAGACGCACGGACAGGTGCTGATGCACGACGGGCGTATCTGCGACGCCCGGTTTTCGAAATCCTGCGGGGGGATCACCGAGCCGTTTGAAAAAGTCTGGCAGCCGGTCGGGATTCCGTACCTTGTCAACCTGGCGGACACACCCCCCGCTGATCGGCTCCCTGACTTTCTTTCTGCTCCCGACGTCAGCCGGGAGGACCTGGCGGACAGGTGGATCAGGAGCTCCCCCCCCGCATTCTGCAACACAACGGACGCGCGGATACTTTCGCAGGTCCTCCTTGAGTACGATCAGGAGACCACGGATTTCTACAGGTGGAAAATCGAATACGCGCAGGAGTACCTTGCAGCGCTCATCCGGGAAAAGAGCGGCGTGGATTTCGGGGGGATCATCGATCTGGTGCCGGTGGAGCGCGGTCCCTCGGGGCGCCTCATGCTCGTGAAGATCGTGGGAGAGAAGAAAACGCTGACGATCGGCAAGGAGCTCGAGATCCGACGGACACTCTCGCCGTCGCACCT
>PMND01000085.1:5595-20889 GCA_003161955.1 Ignavibacteriota bacterium
AGATATCATTACGAATTATGAATACTCCCCCCACACACTGAGGCAATAGAGACCGAATGAAGACCATTGGCTTTCGCACTCCCCTGGCGTCGATGTTTGTGACGCTCGTCGCTGCACTGATGCTCACCGTTCCCGCCGGTGCCCAGCAGGTTCCCGTCCGCCAGAATTTTGTCCGTCTTGTCGTCCCTGAATCTGACACCGTGGTAGCAAGTTCCGGGACGTACCGGCTCTCCGCCGGGACTGCACCCGGGAACAAGCTCACGATCAACGGCGCGCCCCTGAAGGTCTATCCATCGGGAGCCACGGCCGGGATTCTCAACCTGAACGTCGGTGAGAACCGCTTCACACTCACCGCGACATCTCCGAAAGGGGACTCCGTCTCGAAGTCATTCCTTGTCATCCGCGCAAAATCGGCCGAGACGACGCCGGATTCCGTCCTCGCCATCGACACGATCATGACGGAACCCTCAGACGAGCTCTGGCTGAACGAGGATGACCGCCTTGAAGTGCAGTTCAAAGGGACGCCGGGATGCAAAGCGTCGTGTGACCTGGGGATTCCGATGACTGAGGTCAAGCCCGCCTATGCGCACGGGCTCGGAGGTATCTACAGGGGGGTATACACCGTGAAGGACGGCGACACGCTCTCCTCCCATCCTGTCAGGTTCAGGCTCGAGAATGCTTCGGGGGGAGTGGTGGAGGCGTCTTCGAAAGGGGCCGTGACAATGAGGCCCGGCGACTTCCCGTACATCGGCGTGACAAAAGGCGAACGGCCTGCGCTTTCCTACGGTCTCGGTGAAGACCGTCTCGGTGGCGCCAAAATGTCAGTCATTAATTCCGGGATTCGACTTGCCATTACAGGAAAGCACGGGAACCAGTACCGCATTGCCCTGTCTCCGGGGAACGAAGCCTGGATCGCTGCGGGAAATGTCGACCTCATACCGAGGGGCGCCCGGCTCCCCGCGGCCCTCACGGAGAACTGGATGGTGTATGGAGATGACAGATACGACTATGTGACCGTCGGAATCCCTCTGCGCCTCCCGTATACATCAACCACAGAACCGGATCCGACGCGGATTTATGTCGATCTCTATGGCGCGACGTCGAACACAAACTGGATCATACAACAGCTCACGACGCGTGAGATCAAAAACGTCTACTACACGGAGCCTTCGACAGGCGTCTTCCGGATAACGATCGAGCTCCGCCACAAGCAGATCTGGGGATACGAAATTGGTTATAACCCTTCGGGCCTCGTGATAAAGGTTCGCCGCCAGCCTGAGAAGCTCAAGGTCAAGGCGCTCACGTTTGCACTCGATGCAGGTCACGGCGGGGAAAACCTGGGNNAGGGAGAGCGACGCCGATGTCACGATGGCCGACCGTGTACGCAAGGTTGTCACCTCGGGCGCGGACATGCTCCTAAGCATTCATTCCAACTCCATCGGACTGACGACCAATCCTGAGAACACACGGGGGACGGCGACGTTTTACAAGCATATTTGCTACCGCCCGCTCTCACTTGCGATAGTCAAACAGGTCCTGAAGACCGGGATCCCTCTCTTCGGGAATGTCGGGAGCTTTAACTTTTCGCTGAACGCTCCCACGGAGCTCCCGAACGTCCTCGTCGAAATGGCGTTTGTCTCGAATCCTCTCGATGAGATGAACCTGACCGACCCGGAATTCCGGCACAAAATCGCTGAGCGGATTGTGGACGGCGTGGAGGATTTTCTCGACTCGTGCGATGACTGAGAATCGGGCGGCCGATTCCCGGGCGTCGATCCGGCTCTGGACGATGGGGGATATACCCGACGTCCGCCGGATCGGGTGGGAGACATGGAAGGCCACGTACGGCAGGTTCATCCCTGAAGAGGATCTGCGTGCATATCACGACGAGTACTACTCGGTCGAAGCGCTCACCCGGAATTTCCATCGACCCTCGACGCGGGGCTATATGGCGCTATTCGGGGAGGACCCGGCCGGGTATATGATCATGTCGTTCGACGAAAAGTCCGGGCGGTGCAGCGTCGCCTCCATCTACGTGCTCCCGGAGAGCCAGGGACACGGGCTCGGTTCCATGCTCATGCAGGAGGCGTTTCGCGCGGCGGTTGAGGCGAAATACGACAGGGTCTGGCTCGGCGTGATGTCGGAAAATTCGTCCACGATCGCATGGTATCGCGCGCTCGGCTTCAGGTTCGTTGAAGAAGCCCCGTTCACGATGGGAAAGACGACCGTCAGGCACCTCATAGGGTTCAGGCTCCTTATTACTCCTGTCCCGCCCCCGGTTCCCCCGCCGGATTCCGCAATCAAATTCCATTGAAGTGCACATGATGACAAGGCCGCCGGCTCATGAACCGGCCTGAAAGACGTAACCCCTGGGTCTGGATCCCCTCACTCTATTTTGCGGAAGGGCTTCCGTACGTTGTCGTGATGACGGTCTCGGTCATCATGTACAAGCGCCTCGGCATATCGAATACGGACATTGCCCTTTACACGAGCTGGCTCTACTTCCCCTGGGTCATTAAGCCGCTCTGGGGGCCGGTGGTCGACCTGGTCCGCACAAAGAGACTCTGGATCATCGTCCTCCAGCTTGTTATCGGGGCCTCACTTGCCTCCGTCGCCCTGACGATCCCCGTGCCGGGATTCTTCCGTGCCACGCTGGCCGTCTTCTGGCTCATGGCATTCAGTTCCGCGACCCACGACATTGCCGCCGACGGCTTCTACATGCTGGGACTGAAGGAACACGAGCAGGCGGCGTTCGTCGGGGTCCGGAGCACATTCTACCGGATCGCGATGGTCACCGGNNATACTTGCCGGCATGTTCATCGTCTTTGGCGTGTATCACAGGTTCATGCTCCCTTTTCCGGCTTCCGACGCTCAGGTGCGCACCGGGAATCAGGGGAGTCCGGTGGCGGAATTCTTTGAGGTCTTTGCCGCCTTCTTCAGGAAGCCGCGCATCGGTTCGATCCTCGCCTTTCTCCTCCTCTACCGGTTCGCCGAATCGCAGCTGATCAAGCTCGTCTCCCCGTTCCTGCTGGACCCCAGGATGAAAGGGGGTCTCGGCCTCACCACGAGCGAGGTGGGCATCGTCTACGGGACCGTCGGGATCATCGCATTGACGCTGGGCGGGCTTGTCGGAGGGTTTGTGATTCCCCGGCGGGGACTGAAGTTCTGGCTCTGGCCGATGGTCATTGTCATGCACCTGCCGGACCTCATGTTCGTGTACCTCTCCCAGGTGCAGCCGTCGGATTTCATATACATCAACGTTGCCGTGGCGATCGAGCAGTTCGGCTACGGGTTCGGGTTCACCGCGTATATGCTTTACATGATCATGGTTTCTGAAGGGGACCACAAGACGGCGCATTATGCCATTTGCACCGGGATCATGGCCCTCGGGATGATGCTTCCGGGGATGTTCAGCGGAGCGCTCCAGGAATGGCTCGGCTATCCGAAGTTCTACCTCTGGGTGATGCTCTCAACGATCCCCGGGTTTATCGTCACTGCGCTGATCACGATCGACAAGGACTTTGGAAAGAAAACCTGAAGGAGCATTGATGAAACGTCCTGGAATAAGGGCCCTTGAGGCCCACAAATCTCAGTTCACGGCATTCATTCCTTACGGCGGAAACCCTGGCACGGAACACACGGTGGAACAACTCGCCGGCTCGGGGCTGGTGGAGAAGATTTACCTCCTCACGCCGGGAACCGGGCCTGTTCCCTTCAAGGGATGTTTCCCCCTCAGGGTGCGATCGCTGAATGCGGGTTCGACGATGAAAAAGATCGCGGCGAGGACCACAACTCCGTATGCACTCCTGGTTCTCCACGACCTCGCGATCGAATTCGGCCGGTTTGCACTTGAACGGCTGGCCTCGGTTGCAGGCGCTACGGGAGAGGGGATGGTGTACAGCGACTTTCTGGAGTCCGGGGGCTCCTCTCCGGTCCCTCACCTTCTGATCGACTACCAGGAGGGGAGCATCCGGGACGATTTCGATTTCGGCTCGGTCGTTGCGCTGGAGTCCTCCGCGCTCAAAAAGGGGGCGAAGGAGATCGGGAATTATCGCCATGCCGGCTTTTACGCACTCCGGCTTGCCATCGCAAGAAGAAAGGGCGTATTCCGTATTCCCGAAACGCTCTACACCAAGAGTGAGCCCGACACCCGAAAGGAAGGGGTGAAGCTATTCGATTACGTCGACCCCCGGAACCGTGCTGTGCAGGCTGAAATGGAGAAGGCGGCGACGCATCATTTGAAAAAAATCGGCGCATGGCTGAAGCCAGGCCGTGCGCCCGTGAATCTGGATGAGGGAGAATTTCCCGTTACTGCCTCGATCATCATCCCCGTCCGCAACCGTGCCAACACAATCGGGGATGCGGTGGCGTCTGCTTTGGGCCAGCAAGCCGCGTTCCAGTTTAACGTCATCGTCGTCGACAACCATTCGACCGACGGGACGACGGGCATACTCCGGACGATTGCGGCGCGCGACCCGCGTCTTCTTCACATTATACCTTCACGGACGGACCTGGGGATAGGGGGATGCTGGAATGAGGCTGTGCACCATTCCTCCTGCGGCCGGTTTGCGGCGCAGCTGGACAGCGACGACCTGTACCTCGACGGATCGACATTACGCCGGATTGTCGAGACGTTCCTGGCGGATCAGTGTGCCATGGTCGTCGGGACATACCGTATGACGGACCTGAATCTCCGCGAGATCCCCCCGGGTGTGATCGACCACAGGGAATGGACGCCGGACAACGGGCCGAACAACGCCCTGCGTATCAACGGGTTCGGCGCACCGAGGGCGTTCTTCACGCCGGTGCTCAGGAGCGTGAAGATCCCGAACGTAAGCTACGGAGAGGATTACGCGGTCGGACTGGCGGTATCGCGCCGGTACCGCATCGGCCGGATTTACGAGCCGGTCTACCTCTGCCGCAGGTGGGAGGGGAACTCGGACGCGGACCCCGGAACAGCGAAGATGAACCTGAACAACTGGTACAAGGACAAGGTACGCACAATAGAGATCCGGGCCCGTCAGCGCCGGAGCACGAAATGATCCGAGCGTCTTCCCGGGAACCGTCCACACTTCTCAATCGTTAATCGTCTGGTATGGAACCCTCAATCGAACGCCTGCTCCTGTCAGACCGCGAGATCCATCTCCGCGGCGGGAGTGATCTCGCGGCCCGTGCGCATATTCTCCTCCGGCAGCAGAAAGAAACATGGCCGCTCCTGCGTACCGGGTATGCCGGACTCGCGGAGGTCCGGACCCGGACGATAGACATGGACGGCTTCACGATCCGCGTCCAGTGGAACCCGGCGCGGATCGTCTCCTCTGCGGCCAAAGTGGACGATGAGTCGATCCGCCGGAGGAAGTGCTTCCTGTGTGCGGCGAATCTCCCGCCGGAGCAGCGGGGCATTCTCTTCGCCAGCAGCTACATCGTCCTCTGCAATCCGTTCCCGATATTCGGGGAGCATTTCACGATTCCGCACACGACCCACACGCTCCAGCGGATCGGCCCGTCGTTCGGGACGATGCTCGACCTGGCACACGCGATGCAGAAACGGTACACCGTGACGTACAACGGCCCGCGGAGCGGCGCCTCCGCGCCGGACCATCTCCATTTCCAGGCGGGGGAAAAGGGGTTCCTCCCGATTGAAGAGGAATTCGCCGGCCATGTGTCGAAGGGGGAAGTTCTTGCCGATACGAAGGTGATGCAGGTGGTCGCCCTGGACGCGGGTCTCCGCCGGTATTTTGTTCTCAGGTCCGGGGAGCGGGAATCGCTCATCGGGTCGCTCCGGGCCGTTGAGTCGGCGCTCGCGGGAGCCGCGGGAGAAAAGGAAGAACCCATGATGAACATCCTCGTGTCGTTCGACCACGGCGCATGGACCGTGCTTATTTTTCCCCGGGCGAAACACAGGCCGTCAATGTATTTTGCGCAGGGGGAAGAGAGGATCCTCATAAGCCCGGCGGCCGTCGACTGTGGCGGCGTGCTCACCACCCCTCTGGAAAAGGACTTTCACCGCATGACCGCCGAAGTCATTCGCGATATTTTCGGGGAGATCTTTCTTTCCCGCGAGGTGTTCCAAACAGCCTGCGCGGACATTTCCAGGAATCTCACCCCCCGCTGACGGGAAGCTCGACGTTGCAGTATCGGGGGCAAAGGGCGTAAATGGAGTTTCATGAAGAACTGTCTCGCTTTTCTCGTTATGTCATCTCTCGTTTGCCTCTCATGCCGGCAAACCTATCGGGAATCCGGCGGATCAGATGCCGGCCCCAAAAAGTACCTGTTCAAGAAGTACGCCGATGGCCGGCCGAATGCGTCAAAACGGATGAATGTGCGGGACGAAGGAATCGTCCTCCGGCACGGGGACGGACCCGACAGTTGCGATCTGTACGGAGCGCGTGAGGCGATTGCGTTCGAGTTTAACGGCGTCTATTATGTGCACTATGACGGCGCAGGATCCGTCGGGTGGCTCGCGTGTCTTGCGACGAGCCGCGACCTGGCTCATTGGACGAAACGGGGTCCTGTCCTCCGCCTCGGGGGACCGGACAGGCCGGACTCGAAAAGCGCCTCCGCCCCCTGGGTCTACAGGGACGGAGACACATGGCACATGTTCTACATGGGAACGCCCAACACCTCCCCCCCTCCCGACAGGGTACCTTCGTTCCCCTACATGACTCTCAAAGCACGCTCTTCTTCGCCGGAGGGTCCGTGGGAAAAGCAGTACGACGTCGTCCCTTTCAGTCCGACCGCCGGGACATACTATACAATAACGGCAAGTCCCGGTTTCATCGTGAAGTCCGGCGGTGAATTCATGCAGTTCTTCAGCGCATCGATATTTGACGACCGCCACGACACGAAGAGGACCCTCGGGATTGCACGCACGAAAGACCTGAACGGAGCCTGGAAGCCGGACCCTGCGCCGATCCTCCCCCTGTCCGAGCAGGTCGAAAACACCTCCCTCTATTTTGAACCGAAGAACAACACGTGGTTCCTTTTCACGAACCACATCGGCCTCGACCCGAAAGGCGTGGAGTACACGGACGCCATCTGGGTCTACTGGACGAAGGATCTGAATACCTGGAGCGTGAGTGACAAAGCAATCGTCCTCGACCCGCAGAACTGCACCTGGGCGAAGGGGACTATCGGCATGCCTTCAGTTGTCGTCGTTGGGACAAGGCTGGCACTGCTCTACGACGGGAGTGAGGGAGAAAGCACTTCGCACATGGGACGCGACATCGGCCTGGCGTGGATTGAGCTCCCCCTGGAGGTTCCGGGAGAGTGACGTGAACGAAGCCGGACAAACAGGATCAAGCGAACTTTAACTGTTGTGTCACAAACCATTAGAAGTGGCGACGTTCAAGATGCCGGCGGTGGTCTTTTTTGTCGACTCCTCCTACCACATTGCATTTCTGAGTCGGATTTTGTAAATTTCCAGTCGAAGTTTACGTTCTCTAAAAGGCCTCTTGTCCTCCGGGATGACGGGCCTTTTTTCCTGCGTGGAAATCCTCGCCCGCTCGAACTCCTTTGAAGGGTCCTATGGACACGCCATCTCCCGGAAGGCCGGCCGGCGTTTATTTGCTTATACTGCTTGTGACGCTCCTCGCGATCGGTGCGAGCTGTGGAGGCATTGCACTGCTTGCGGACATATCGGGTGGTGTCATACATATGCCCCTCCAGGTCCTCACCGGTACGCCGTTCCGGAGTTTTCTCGTCCCGGGCCTGACACTTCTCCTCCTGCTCGGACTGTTCCCGGCATTTCTTGTCTACCCGCTCCTCCGGACCCCCCGCTGGCGCTGGGCCGGTTTTCTCAACATCCACAGAGGACAACACTGGGCATGGACGTACGCGCTGTATGCCGGGATCATCCTCGTCCTCTGGATCGATTTTCAAATAATGTTTGTCGGGTACGTACACCCGCTCCAGACAATCTGTGCGCTCGCGGGGGTGGCGATCATCGTGAGCGCGCTGCTCCCGCCCGTTATGCGTCACTTTGAAACCTCGCCGGATGAATGGCCGCCGCGCGCAAACGCTGAGAACACCGACAGGAGCCGCGCATGACCCGTTTTCCCGTCACCGGAAGATCAATCTTCGTATTTGCGATTCCGCTGGCACTCCTGGTTCTCGCCTCAGGGCTCGTTGGTCTGCTCTGCGATTCGACATACGCGAAGGAAACTGAGTCATGGACCGCACAGGGGATCGCGCAGGATATATTCGATGTCGTGATGCTCGCGCCCGTCATTCTTCTCGCAGCAATCTTCGCCCGAAAAGGCTCGCCTCCTGCGCTCTTTATACTGCTGGGCTCGCTGATATACGCTTTGTATACGTTTTCGATATACTGCTTCGCTCTCCACTTTAATGCTCTATTCCTCGTATATTGTGCGGCTCTGGGCCTATCGTTCTACGGCGGCGCCTCCGTACTCTCGGGGCTGGATCTGGAGGAACTGAGGGGGTGGTTCGATCCTGGGAAGTCGGTGGCAATCCCGTCAGCGTTTCTGATAGTTGTCGCAGTGGCGTTTTGTTTTCTCTGGCTGAGTGAAGACATCCCGGCCATCCTACACAACCGGGTCCCGGAGACAATTGTGGAAGCAGGGCTTATGACGAATCCTGTTCACGTGCTGGATCTGGCGTTCCTCCTTCCGGGGAGCCTTGTGTGCGGACTCCTCCTCAGAAAGAAGCATCCGCTTGGCTATCTTTTTGCGCCGTCGTTGCTAGCATTCCTGGCAATGATGTCACTTTCGATAGGAGGGATTGCCGTATACTCGAACTCCAGGGGTATGTCTTCCGGCGTTGTCCTCCCGTGCGTCTTTGCACTCCTCGCCGGCGTCAATGGCGTGCTCTTTGTGAATATCGTCAGAAAAACGAGAAAAGAGGTGGCGTGATCGACGGGAGAGCAGGGCACAGCGCATTCGCGGCGGCGATTATCGTAACCTCCATGATGCTTTCCGCTTGCGGGTCAAAAGTCAACGACCCGCCACCGGGAGCCACCGCGGCAGCGGAGCCGATGTCTGTGAGCGGCATCGTCGTCCGTCCCGCTCCCCTGGAAAACGTCGTCCGCTCCTCGGGGACTGTCATGGCGTCCGAGTCCGTGGACCTTGTTGCGGAATCCGCAGGGCGGGTGGAGACGATCGCCTTTCATGAGGGGGGTCATGTCGCGAAAAACCAGCTCCTCGTGAAGATCAACGATGAAGACCTTCAGGCGCAGCTCAGGAAAACGACGCTCCAGATCCAGCTCGCCTCCGACCAGGAAGGGCGCCAGAAACAGCTCTTCGACAAGAGCGCGGTGAGCAGGGAGCAGTACGATATCGCACTGAACCTTGTAAACACACTCAAGGCCGACCGGGACAATCTCGTCGCCTCGATCCGCAAACGTGAGGTGCGGGCGCCGTTCGACGGTGTGGCGGGGCTCCGCTATGTGAGCGAGGGAGGGTACGTCACGCAGTCAACGAGGATCGCCTCACTCCAGAAGTTGAACCCGTTGAAGGTGGATTTCGCTGTACCGGAAAAATACGCCGGCCAGGTTTCCGTGGGCGACCTGGTGGATTTCAGCAGCGATCAAACGAAGCTCCGGTTCACGGGAGAGCTCTACGCCATCGAGCCGAAAATCGACCCTTCGATGGGGACCCTCCAGCTCCGCGCGATCTGTGGCAACTCCGCCGGGAAACTCTTGCCGGGAGCTTTCGTGCACATTGAACTCCGTCTCCGCAGGATTGAGGATGCCTTAATGGTTCCCACGCAGGCTGTCATACCGGTGTTCAAGGGGCAGACGGTCCTCCTGCGCCGGAAGGGGGTCGTTGTCTCTGTCCCCGTCCGTACCGGCATGCGCACCGCGACGAGCGTCCAGATCACCGACGGTATAACCGCCGGGGACACTGTGATAACGACGGGTATTTTGCAGCTCCGCCCCGGCGTTCCTGTCCTGGTAACTGTACAGTGAGCACGGTCCTCTCCGGTCCTCTTCTCCCCGCAACAAGGATCCCCCTGAGATGAGCCTTGCCTCGATCAGCATCAAGCGTCCTGTGATGGCGATCGTTATGTCCCTGGCGATCGTGCTCTTCGGGGCCATCAGCTTCAAGTTCCTCGGGGTAAGGGAATACCCCGCGATTGACCCCCCGATCATCAGCGTCAGGACGAACTACGCCGGCGCGAGCGCCGAAGTCGTCGAGTCGCAGATAACGGAGCCGCTTGAAAAGGCGCTCAACGGGATACCCGGGATACGGAACATCTCGTCGGGGAGCAGCCAGGGGTCGAGTAGCATCACCGTGGAGTTCAACCTGGACGCCGACCTGGAAGCCGCCGCAAACGACGTCCGCGACAAGGTATCAGGGGCCGTCCGCTCCCTTCCGCAGGACATCGATGCTCCCCCGGTCGTGACGAAGGCTGACGCCAACGCCGATGCGATCATCTCCCTCACCGTTCAGAGCGACACCAAAAATGCCATGGAGGTGAGCGACTTCGCGGAGAATGTGATCGCGCAGAACCTCCAGACGATTCCCGGCGTGAGCGCCACGCAGATACAGGGGCAGAAACGGTTCGCGATGCGCCTCTGGATGGACCCGGCGAAGCTCACGGCGCACGGTGTCACGCCGCTCGACGTCCGGGATGCGCTCAACAAGGAGAACGTCGATCTGCCTTCCGGGAAGATCTCGGGGAACCAGACCGAGCTGATAGTGAATACGAAGGGGAGGATGACGACGCCGGAGGAATTCAACAGCCTCATCATCAGGGCGGACGGCGCCAACACGGTGCGCTTCAGCGACGTCGGGTTCGCCAACCTGGGGCCCGAGAACGAGGAAACGATGCTGAAGCAGTCCGGGACCCCCATGATCGGCGTCTCGATCGTTCCCCAGCCGGGGAGCAACTATGTCGATATCGCGGACGAACTCTACCGGAGGTTCGGGCAGATACAGAAGGATCTCCCGCCGGGGTACAGGATCGACGTGGCGGTGGACAACACGAGATTCATACGGCAATCGGTGAAAGAGGTGGAGGAGACGATATTCATCGCGCTTCTCCTTGTCATACTCATCATCTATCTCTTCTTCCGCGAGTGGATCATCGCCATCCGGCCCCTGATCGACATCCCTGTCTCGCTCGTCGGCGCGTTCTTCATCATGTATGTGATGGGATTCTCGATAAACATACTGACGCTCCTGGCGATCGTCCTGGCGACAGGTCTGGTCGTGGACGACGGCATCGTTGTCACGGAAAACATATTCAAAAAAGTGGAAGAGGGTCTGACCCCGATGGAAGCGGCGTTTGCCGGATCACGGGAGATCTTCTTCGCTGTCGTCTCCACTTCCATCACGCTTGCTGCCGTCTTCCTCCCCATCATATTCCTGCAGGGGTTCGTCGGAAGACTCTTCCGCGAGTTCGGTGTCATCATAGCGGGCGCGGTGCTGATATCGGCGTTCGTGTCGCTGTCACTCACCCCGATGCTCAATGCCCGGCTCATCCGGAAGTCCCGGACGCACAGCCGGTTCTACAGCGCGACGGAGCCCTTCTTCGGAACAATGAATGCTCTGTACGAAAGCCTCCTTGCAAGGTTTATGAAGCACCGGTGGTGGGCGGGGACGATCATCGTCGCGGCGCTCCTCCTGATACTCTTTGCCGGGAAGTCGCTGCAGTCGGAGCTTGCTCCTCTCGATGACAGGAATTACCTCCGGTTGAGCGTCCTGGCCCCGGAAGGGGCCTCCTACGAGTATACCGACGCGTTCATGGACCGGCTCTCGGCGTTCGTGGGGGATTCGGTCCCCGAAAAGCGCGTATGCCTGAGCGTCACGGGCGGGGGATCCTCCGTGAACACGGGAGCCGTGCTGCTCCTTCTTTCGGATGCGGGGGAGCGGCGCCGCTCGCAGCAGGAGGTCGCGGACTTTCTCGTCGCCCGGACCGGCCGGATGACGGAAGCGCGGGTGTTCGTCAGCCAGGAGCAGACGATCTCGGCGAGCGGTGGCGGCGGCCGGAGCGGCCTCCCCGTGCAGTTCGTGCTGCAGAACCAGAGCTTCGAGAAGATCCGCGGGGCCCTCCCGCGGTTCCTCGAAGAAGTGAACAGGAGCCCCGTCTTCCAGACGCCTGACGTCAACCTGAAGTTCAACAAGCCGCAGATCGACCTCACGATCGACCGGGACCGCGCCAGGAGCCTCGGGGTCTCGGTAATCGACATCGCGCAGACGCTCCAGCTCGCGCTGAGCGGCGGGAGGTTTGCGTATTTTGAGATGAACGGGTTCCAGTACCAGGTGATAGGACAGGTGAACCGGGAGGACAGGGACGAGCCGCTCGACCTGAGGTCGCTCACTGTCCGGAGCGACCGTGGTCAGCTCGTCCAGCTCGACAACCTGGTGGAGATGAAGGAGTCGAGCGCCCCTCCGCAGCTCTTTCATTTCAACCGCTTCAAGGCGGCGACTGTCAGAGCGGCGCTTGGTCCCGGGAGGACTGTCGGTGACGGGATTGCGGAGATGAACCGGATCGCGAAAAAGGTCCTCGACGAATCGTTCGCCACTACGCTCGCCGGGCCGTCGCGGGACTATGCCGAAAGTTCCTCCAATATCGTGTTCGCATTCCTCCTGGCGCTCGTTCTCATCTACCTCGTCCTGGCCGCCCAGTTCGAGAGTTTCAGGGATCCGTTCACGATCATGCTCACCGTTCCGCTGGCGCTTGCGGGGGCCCTCCTTTCGCTGTGGCTTCTCGGGAAGACGTTGAACATATTCAGTGAAATTGGTATCATCATGCTGATCGGGCTCGTCACAAAGAACGGCATACTCATCGTCGAGTTCGCGAACCAGCAGAAAGCGAAGGGGGCCCCCCTCCTGGAAGCGGTCCGGCACGCCGCGGCTTCCCGTTTCCGCCCCATACTGATGACAAGCCTCGCCACCATCCTCGGAGCCCTCCCGATCGCCCTTGCGCTCGGCGGGAGCGCGAAGAGCAGGGTCTCCATGGGGGTCGTTGTCATCGGGGGCCTGTTCTTTTCTCTTGTCCTGACGTTGTTCGTCATTCCCGCCATGTACACGTTCTTCTCGAAACCGGTCCTCGTGACAAAGGAATGATGACCGATCCGAATCTTCCGGGGCATTCTCACGGTCCGCTCCGGCGGTGGCTGAGCAGCCGCTTTCATGTCCGGTTCACACGCAGAGTGCAGGTCATCGCCGGGCTCGTTCTCCTCCTTCTCATCCTCGCCGGCGTTTACTTCGATTATCTCCTCTCAGGCCTCCCCTCCCTGTCGCGAATCGAAAACCCCCGGTCGGAGCTGGCCACGAAGGTCATCTCGTCTGACGGCGAAGTGCTCGGGGAGTTCTTTGTCAAGAACAGGACACATCTTTCCCTTTCCGAAATCCCCCCCACGGTCGTGAATGCCCTGATTGCCACAGAGGACAAGGATTTCTACGGACACTGGGGGGTCGACCTCGTCCGGTTTGCCAAGGCGATGGTGAAGAACGTGTTCGCCCTCCGCCTGAAGGAAGGGGCAAGCACTATTACGCAGCAGCTTGCGCGGAACCTCTACCTCGGCCGCAATGACAGGAACGTGTTTGACACCGCCACCCGCAAGATCCGTGAGTTCCTCACCTCGATAGAGCTCGAGCGGACATTCACGAAAGACGAGATACTCGAGTTCTACCTCAATGTCGTCTACTTCGGGCACGGGTCGTACGGTATCGCCTCGGCGTCAGGGGTCTACTTCGGCAAGGCACCCGCAGAGCTTTCGCTCGGTGAGACCGCCGCACTGATCGCGCTCCTGAAGGGGCCCGGTTACTACGATCCCACGGGGAGGCATCCGGAGCGCGTCCTGGAGAGACGGAATACGGTCATCGCCCTGATGCTCAGGTACCACTTCATCACACCCGTGCAGGCAAAAGAAGGGACCGCGGAGAAGCTCCATGTCCGTCCGCCGGATGAGGCCGGCGTGACGGGGATCGCCCCGCATTTTGTCGAATACGTCCGGCAGCAGATGGCGAAGAAGGCGGAGAAATACGGGTTCGATCTCTACCGGGACGGGCTGTCGGTGTATACCACGCTCGACAGCCGCATGCAGCGGCATGCCAACCGCGCCGTTGAAGAACATCTCGCCGAATACCAGAAGCTCTTCAACAAACAGTGGAGCTGGTCGAAGCAGCATGAAGCGGCGGTTCGCGTGATCGATCAGGCGATCGTCTCCTCCCCCCGGTTCAAGATGGCGGTGACTGCCGACGAGCGGGACAACATCAGGAGGGAGCTCCTGAGGAGCAGGGCCTTCGGGGACTCTGTCAGGCGCGTCGCCTCGTCCGTCGAGACAGGCTTTGTGGCGCTCGATGTGAAGAGCGGAGAGATACTGGCGATGGTCGGCGGAGCGAATTTCAGGACGTTCAGTTACGGGCTCAACCACGTCACCCAGGTCCGGCGCCAGGTGGGCTCTGCGTTCAAGCCCTTCGTGTACACGGTGGCGATAGACAACGGGTATTCCCCGGTATACGAGCTCCTCAACCAGCCCGTCACGATCATGATGCCCGACGGGAAGCGCTGGACCCCCTCCAATTTCGACGGGTCGTTCGGAGGGAGGAGCACTATACGCGAGGCGATCAAGCATTCCATCAATCTCGTTGCCGTCCGTGCGATACTCGAAATCGCACCCGTCGACCAGGTGATCGGATACGCAAAGAGGATGGGCATCACCTCTCCGCTTCCCGCGGTCGCATCTCTGGCGCTCGGAGTCGGCGAAGTCTCGCCGCTCGAAATGGCTGCCGCGTTCAGCGTCTTTGCCGACAGGGGGGTTCACGTCGAGCCATTGTCCATCGCCCGGATAGAGGACAAGGACGGCAACGTCCTGGAAGAGAACTCCGCCGCACGCCAGGAGGTCCTCAGCGACGCGACCGCTTTCATCATGACATCCATGCTGGAGGGGGTCGTCAACGGGGGGACAGGCAGCCGCGTGCGCGACTACTTCCAGTTGCCTGCCGCCGGGAAGACCGGGACGACTACGGATTTTGCGGATGCATGGTTCGTGGGATACACCCCGCGGATCGCAGCGGCGGTCTGGGTGGGGTTTGACGAACCGAGCGTGCATTTCACAACGTGGGACGGTCAGGGGGGGAGGGCCGCCGCCCCCGTATGGGGCCGCTTCATGAGGTATGTCTATGACGATCCATCGATCGCCATGCCTCTTGAGTACTTCGAGCGTCCGGCCACTGTGTACGCCGACTCGATCTGCGCCATGACGAAGAAACTCGCGACTCCGTACTGCCCCGAGAGGGCGCTCGAGTACTTTACCGACAAGACCCGCCCGGGAAGATGCGATGTCCACACCTCTCCGGAGTGGAAGAAAGAACAGCGGGGGAC